>NZ_JBQKEF010000008.1:0-93987 GCF_052121455.1 Collinsella sp. LCP19S3_D3
CCGATACAATACGGAGAGGCGCAGCGATGCGCTCGGCGGCCGCACGCCGGCCGAGTTCCGCGCCGCGCTGGGAAGGGCCGCGTAACGGTCCAAGAAATCGTCCGCAGTCCCAAGTCTCAACCGGAAACCGCATCCCAGTTTTTGGCTGGCGGGCGGGATGTGCCTCCTCCATTGTTTCCAAATGAATACGCTGTGAGCCGAGGGGGACGGTTCTCCCCGCAAGCACTCTAGTATGCTAAAGTACCCAGAAGATCGGCGGAGCTATGCCGGTCTTTCGTTCTATATGAAACGCAGTATGAGGAGGCTCACCAGATGACGGCCACACCGTGGGGATTCCGGGACATATTGCCCGAGGAGGCTCAGGCACGCGAGGAGATCGCGTATACGGTGAAGGGCTGCTTAAGGGAGCATCATTACCTTCCGGTCGAGACGCCGCTGCTCGAGGACAAGGGTTCGCTCGAGGAGGGCGGCCGCATTGCGGACACGCCGTTTAAGCTCTTTGATGACGACGGCCGCCTGCTGGTGGTCCGTCCCGACAACACGCTGCCGATCGTGCGCCTGGTTTCGACCCGTATGCGTGCGGCCGATCTGCCCCTGCGCCTTCGCTACGAGGCGCCGGTGGTTCGCGAGTGCCAGCGCAATGCCGGTGGCTCGCGTCAGTTTACGCAGCTGGGCTTTGAGCTTATCGGTGCGGGCGATACCGCGGGCGATGTAGAGATTGTTTCACTGGTGGCCGAGGCCGTGCGTAAGCTGGCGCTTCCCGATGCTCGTATTATCGCAGGTAGCGTGCGTCCTTTTAAGGAGTTGCTCGCGGCGTGCGAGGATCGCGAGCTGGCAGCCGAGGCCCTGCGCTGCGTGCATGCCAACGACTTTGTGGGCCTCGATGCCCGCGTGGCTGCCAGCACCGAGTCTGATGCCGTCAAGGCCGCCATTAGCGAACTGCCGCGCCTGCACGGTGGTGCCGAGGTGCTCGACCACGTGGACGCGCTGCTGGAGGCCGCCGGTATCGCCGCGCCGCCGACGCGCGAGCTGCGTGCCCTGCTCGAGGGCCTGGCTCCCGAGGACGCCCAGGTGCTGTCGTTCGATTTCTCCATTATGAACTCTTTCGATTACTACACGGGCCTGGTCTTTAAGGCCTATGCCGGTGGCTTGCCCGATCCGGTGGGTTCGGGCGGACGCTACGACTCCATCTTTACCGGCGCATTTGGCGACGGCATCGAGGTGCCGGCGGCGGGCTTCGCCTTTTCGCTCGAGCGTTTGGAGGCCGCTCGTACCTCGGCAGAGGACACCGCTTCCGACGGCGATCACGCCGCGGGCCGTGGCGCCGAGGGTCCGCTGCGCATTGCCGTGCCCAAGGGCTCGCTTAAGGCAGACACGCTCGACGTGCTCGAGGCCGCGGGCCTGGATGTCTCTGAGTTGCGTGACCCCGGCCGTCACCTGATTGTGCGCGGTCGCGACACGCGTGCCGGTGAGGGCACGGTCGGGGATATCGAGTTTGTTATCGTGCGACCCAGCGATGCGCCCGCCTTTGTGGGCTGCGGTGGCGCCGATTGCGGCATCTGCGGCTGGGATTCGCTCATCGAGGCCGACCTCAACCTGCTGCAGCTGGTCGACTTGGGCTATGGCCTGTGCACCTTTATCGAGGCAGAGCCCGCGTGGCGCGCCGGTCAGGCCGAGCGCAACTATGCCCGCCGCGGGTCGCTTCGCGTGGCTACCAAATATCCGCGCATCGCGAGTGCCTGGTATGCCGAGCGCGGTGTGAACGCCGATATCGTCTCGCTGCACGGTAACATCGAGCTGGGCCCCATCGTCGGCATGACCGACCGTATCGTGGATATTACCGCCACGGGTGCCACGCTGCGCGACAACGATTTGGTCATCACCGGCCGCATTATGGACTGCACGGCGCGCTTTTTTGTCAACCCGGGTGCCGCTCGCTTAGATCCGCGCGTACGCAATCTGGCAGATCGCTTGGCGGCGGCCGTTAAGGACAAGCATTTTGAGCCCGTTGCGGGCTCGGCACAATAGCGCGAGCACGCACGGGCGCCCCAACGTCTGGGCTGCGGGCCGATGGGCGCCGCCGCCCGGCCTCTCGTTTTTCGAACACAACCTCGACCGATAGGGGATACCGATATGAAGACTATCAAGCTTGCTCCCGGTGAGCGTCTCGTTACCAACCAGCTCAACCGCAAGGGCGTGCTGCCGCAAGACATCGTCGACGCCGCCCGCGATATCGTGGCCAACGTGCGCGCCAACGGCGATGCCGCGGTGCGCGACTACTGTCAGCGTTTTGACGGTGTTGAGCTGCAGAGCTTCCGTCTGCCGCAAGAGCAGATCGATGCCGCGCTCGAAGACCTCGACCCGGCCTTTGTCGCGGCGCTCGAGAAGGCTGCGCGCCAGATTCGCGAGTTCCACCAGCGCGAGGTCGAGCAGAGCTGGTTTACCACGCGTGCAGATGGCACCATGCTCGGCGTTAAGGTGACCCCGCTTGCGGCGGCCGGCATCTACGTGCCGGGCGGTCGCGCGCAGTATCCCTCCACGGTGCTCATGAATGCCATTCCCGCCAAGGTGGCCGGCGTTGAGCGCGTGGTCATGGTGACCCCGCCGCAAAAGGACGGCCTGATCAGTCCCTACACGCTCGCGGCGGCAAAGCTCGGCGGCGTGGACGAGATCTATATGGTGGGCGGCGCTCAGGCCGTGGCCGCGCTGGCATACGGTACCGAGACCATTCCGCGCGTCGACAAAATCACCGGTCCGGGCAACGCCTTTGTTGCCGCGGCCAAGCAGATTGTCTCGGGCGACGTGGGCATCGACATGGTCGCCGGCCCCTCCGAGGTCTGCGTGCTGGCAGATGCCACGGCCAAGCCCATGGTGGTCGCGGCTGACCTGATGGCCCAGGCCGAGCACGATCCGCTAGCAGCCTGCTATCTGGTGACCTGCGACGAGCAGTTTGCGCGCGAGGTCGAGGCGGGTATCGACATTTTGGTGGCACAGTCCCCGCGTGCCGAGATCACGCGCGCCTCGCTCGACAACGAGGGCACCATCGTGGTGGCCGCCGATATGGCTGCTGCCGTCGAGGCGGTGAACACCGTGGCGCCCGAGCACCTGGAGCTGCACTGCAAGGATGCGATGGGCCTGCTCGGCGGCATTCGCAACGCCGGCGCCATCTTTGTGGGCGCTTGGAGCTCCGAGCCGCTTGGCGATTATGTTGCCGGCCCCAACCACACGCTGCCGACCGGCGGCACGGCCATGTTCTCCAACCCGCTTTCGGTCGAAGAATTCGTCAAGCGCTCGAGCGTCATTTGCTATACGCCCGAGGGCCTGCTCTCGGACGCTCCCGCGACGCAGCGTTTGGCCGAGGCCGAGGGCCTGTGGGCACACGCGCTTTCCGCCGCACTGCGTCGCCGTGTGCTGGAGCAGGGCGAGGGTGCCGTGAGTGCTGAGTCTCTGGCCGCGGCCGACCTGACCAAGGTCGCCTGGCCGGGCGACGCCGTGGCGACGGTCGCCGAGGGTGTGGACCTAGCGGCTGCAAGCGCGGATGGCGCTGGCGCGACCGGCGAGGAGGCCTAATATGGCCGAGCTGACGTCTCGCATGAAGGAGCTCGTCCAGCCCTACTTGGCTGGCATTGAGCCCTACAATCCCAACTTTACGCCCACGCGCATCAACCTTTCGGCCAACGAGAACACCTATCCCGTGCCGGCTGGCGTGCGCGAGGCGGTCGACGCCGCCCTGGCTGCCACGCCGCTCAACCGCTACCCCGATCCCATGTCGAACGACCTGCGCGACGAGCTTGCCGCTTGGCATGGCGTGGCGCGCGAGAATATCTGCGTGGGCAACGGCGGCGACGAGCTGCTCTATAACTACCTGCTGGCGTTTGGCGGCGCGGGGCGGACCCTGCTCAACTGCCCGCCGTGTTTTAGCGAGTATGCGTTCTTTGCGTCGCTCTGTCAGACCGAGGTGCGCGACGTGTGGCGCGACCCGGCGACCTTTGAGCTCGACCAGGCTGCCGTGCTCGCGGCGGCGCCCGAGTGCAACTTGGCCATTGTGACCTCGCCCAATAACCCCACGGGTGACGTGGCACCGCTCGACTTTGTCGCGGCCCTGTGCGATGCGTGCCCCGGCATGGTGATGGTCGACGAGGCCTACGTTGAGTTCGCCGACGCTTCGTTTGGCGCGGCCACCACAGCGCAGGGACTTATCGCCGAGCATCCCAACTTGGTGATCCTGCATACGCTGTCCAAGGCGTTTGGCGCCGCCGGCACGCGTCTGGGCTATGTGATTGCGGCGCCCGAGGTCATCGACGTGTTCGCGGCGATTCGCCAGATCTATTCGGTCAACGTGCTGAGCCAGGCGGCGGCGCTTGCCTGCGTGCGCGCCCGCGATGCGTATGCGCCCGTGGTGGCACAGGTCGCATCCGAGCGCGAGCGCGAACTGTGTGCCCTGCGCGCAATGGCTGCCGGGGGTCTGCCCGTGGAGGCATGGCCGAGTGCGGCGAACTTTGTGCTCGTGAGCACGCCGCATGCTACGCGCGTGCGTGAGCGCCTGCGCGACGAGTATTCGATTTTGGTGCGCGACTTTAGCTACGCGCCGGGGCTTGCGGACTGTCTGCGCATTACCGTGGGCACCCCGCAGGAAAACGATGAGGTGCTGGCTGCGTTTGCCGCGCTGGTGAAGGAGGAGATGTAGATGAGCCGTTATGCCGAGGTGACCCGCAAGACGGGGGAGACCGACATTGTTGTCAAACTCGATCTGGACGGATGCGGCGTGTGCGATATCTCGACCGGCGTGCCGTTTTTCGACCACATGCTCAACGCCTTTGGCCGCCATGGCCTGTTTGATTTAACGGTGCATGCAGTAGGCGACGTGGAGGTCGACGCGCACCATACCGTCGAGGACACGGGCATTGTGCTGGGTGAGGCGTTTTGCCAAGCGCTGGGCGACAAGGCGGGTATTACGCGCTTTGCAGACGCGGCGATTGCCATGGACGAGACGCTCGTGATGGCCGCCGTGGACATTTCGGGTCGCGGCCAGGCCTACTGCGAGCTGCCCGTGCCGACCGAACGTGTGGGCAGCTTCGATACCGAGCTGGCCGTCGAGTTCTTCTATGCCTTTGCGCGCGATGCCAAGCTTACGCTGCACGTGCGCGAGCTCGCAGGCGGCAACTCGCATCACATTATCGAGGCCGCCTTTAAGGCCGTGGGCCGCACGATGCGCCACGCCTGCGAGCTCGATCCCCGCGTTCAGGGCATCCCCAGCACCAAGGGCTCGCTGTAGCCTGCCAAAAAGGGACAGGTTTATTTTGGCAGGTTTTATCTGCGGAAATGCTGTCTTATACGGTGGGTGAACGTTTAACCGACCAAAATAAACCTGTCCCTTTTTGGCAGGTTTTGAATGGGAAAAAGGAGGGTCGCGTGGGCGAACCGAAGACCGTGGTGGTCGACTACCACAAGGGCAACTTGTCGAGCGTCGTGCGCGGGCTTGTGCGCGCCGGTGCCGCCGCCTGCACGTCGGACGATCCGGAGCAGATCCGCCGCGCCGACGGCCTGGTCATCCCGGGCGTGGGTGCGTTCAATGACGCGATCGCCTTTATGCGCCAGAGCGGCGAGGCGGACGCGGTGCTCGACGCCGTTGCCGCCGGAACTCCGCTGCTCGGCATCTGCCTGGGCCTTCAGCTATTTTTTGAGCGCGGCAACGAGGGCGTGCCTGCGGACGAGGGCGCGGTCGCCGATGGCAGCGCCCCCGAGCAGGCTGGCGGTCCCTGGGTCGATGGCCTGGGCATTATGCGCGGTTCGTGCACGCGCTTGGAGTCGAGCCGACTGAAGGTGCCGCACGTGGGCTGGGACCAGGTGTACATGACGCCCGCCGGTGCGGCCGATCCGCTGCTTGCCGGTTTTGCCGAGGGTGCCAACATGTACTTCACCCACAGCTACGCGGTGGCTGACGACGCCGATGCCGCCGATGTGCTGGCGTGCACACACTATACGCGGAGCTTCCCGTGCATCGTGCGCCATGGCAACGTGTGGGGCTGCCAGTTCCATCCCGAGAAATCCTCCGCGCTGGGTCAGCGCATCCTTAAGAACTTTGTGAGCATCGTCGAGGAGGTTGGCCGATGATCCTGTTTCCCGCAATCGATCTGATCGGCGGCAAGGTCGTGCGCCTGGAGCGCGGTGACCGCAGCCGCTGCAAGGTATATTCCGACGACCCTGTGGCCGTTGCCCGCTCGTTTGCCGAACAGGGCGCGAGCTGGGTGCACGTCGTCGACCTGTCCGCTGCCTTTGGCGAGGACGAGGGCGCACGCGCTGCCAACTCGGCGGCGATTAAGGGCATCTGCGGCGTCGACGGTCTGTCCGTGGACGTGGGCGGCGGCGTCCGCTCGCTTGCGCGCATCGACGAGTTGGCAGGCTTCGGCGCATGCCGTATCGCGCTGGGCACCGTGCTGGTGACCGAGCCGGGTTTTGCCGAAGTGGCAGCCCAAGGCTTTGGCGAGTTGCTGGTGGCAGACATCGCCGCGCGCGACGGCCAGGTCAAGGTGAACGGCTGGCGTGACGGCGCGGGCGTGGCGCTCGACGATGCCGTGGCGCAGCTTTCCGAGCTGGGCTTTAAGCATCTGGTGTATACCGACATCGCGCGCGATGGCATGCAGACGGGTATCGATGTGGCGGCGTATCGCCATGTGGCCGAGGTCGCGGGCTTTCCCGTCGTGGCTTCGGGCGGCATCTCGACGCTCGACGACATCCGCGCACTGGCCGCGGTGGGCGAGGGCGCGATTGAAGGCGCCATTACCGGCCGTGCGCTCTACGAGGGCAACTTTACGCTGGCCCAGGCGCTGGCCGCCGCCCGAGGGGAGGAGTAGCCCATGCTTACCAAGCGCGTAATTCCCTGTCTGGACGTCAAGGACGGCCGCGTGGTCAAGGGAGTTAACTTTGTAAGCTTGCGCGATGCGGGCGATCCGGTGGAACTGGCCCGCGCCTACGACCGCGAGGGTGCGGACGAGGTCGTCTTCCTGGACATTACCGCCACGAGCGACAACCGTGCGACGACCATCGAGATGGCGGCGCATGCGGCCGAGGAGCTCGCCATTCCCTATACCGTGGGCGGCGGCTTTCGCGACCTGGCGGGCATGCGCACCATGGTTGCCGCCGGTGCCGACAAGGTGTCGCTCAACTCGGCGGCCGTGCGCGATCCGTCGCTGATTAGTCAGGCTGCCGCGGCGTTTGGCAGCCAGGCCGTGGTCGTGGCGATCGATGCCAAGCGCGTCGGCCTGCCCGGCGCATCCGGTGCCGACAAGTGGGAAGTCTTCACGGCGGGCGGTCGCAACGCCACGGGCATCGACGCGGTGGCGTGGGCCGAGGAGGCGACTCGTCGCGGCGCCGGCGAGATCTTGCTCACCAGCATGGACCGCGACGGTACCAAGGCCGGTTTTGATTTGGCGCTTACCCGCGCCGTGGCCCGCGCGGTGCCAATCCCCGTCATCGCGAGCGGCGGCGTGGGCACGCTCGAGCATTTTGCCGAGGGCGTGATCGAGGGCGAGGCCGACGCCGTGCTGGCGGCGAGCGTCTTTCACTTTGGAACCTTCAGCATTCGCCAGGTGAAGGAGTATATGGCCTCTCAAGGCATCCCTGTCAGGTTGGACTTCTAGCGCTGGGGCTTGCCCAGGCACCCGACCTTCCGGCTCCAACCCTCCTCGCGTACTTAAGTACGCGTCGTCGGGCTTGTCGCTCGGAATCTCGGGCACCTGGACAACCCTCGCCGACCTGCGAAGTTTGAATTTGGGGAGAGAAATGGAAGAGATAACCGATCCTTCAAAGCTTGCGTACGACGCCCGCGGGCTGATTCCTTGTGTGGTTCAGCAGTATGACTCCGGCGAGGTGCTTATGGTTGCCTGGATGAACGAGGAGTCGGTGGGGCTGACGCTCAAGACCGGCACCACGTGGTTTTGGAGCCGCAGTCGCCAGGAGCTCTGGAACAAGGGCGCGACGAGCGGCAACATGCAGGAGGTTCGCGAACTCTGGGCCGACTGCGATAGCGACACGCTGCTGGTCAAGGTCGACTCGCCGGGTCCGGCCTGCCATACCGGCAACCGTACCTGCTTCTTTAAGAAACTCGCGTAGGGCGGGCGCTCGACCAGGCGCTTGGCCAACCAGAAAGGATTGAACCATGGGTGTGCGTACCGCAAATGTTCAGGATGGAAATATCGGCGAGACGCTAACGGGGCTGGCCGAGGTGATTCACGGTCGTCGCGATGCGTCGCCGCAGGAAAGCTATACCGCCCGACTGCTGACCGATGTGGAGGATGAGCTGCTCAAGAAGCTTGCCGAGGAGGCGAGTGAGGTGATCATGGCCTGCAAGGATAACGACCATGATCACATTCGCTACGAGGCTGGCGACCTGGTCTACCACCTGCTCGTGACGCTTGAGCGCTACGGCATTACCCTCGACGAGCTGGCCGGCGAACTCAACGCCCGCCGCCACTAGTCGTTAAAGAACGTCCCCGATGACCATAGAAGTTGCGGTGGAATAGTTCTTGTTTGACGGTCTTAGGGCTATAAATAGGAGCTATTTCACCGCAACTTATGAAGGGATGGCTAGGCGAGGGGTGTGGACTCCCATTCGCCGGTGGGGTGGGGGATGTCGAAGGTTCGATAGCCGCAGTCGTAGGCATGGGCTTGGGCCTCGCGGATATTCCAGCAAATATCACAGGCGCGGTGCGCATCCGAGCCAAAGGTAATGGGCGCCTCAGCATGGGCAAAGCAGCGCAAAAGGCCGGTCGCGGGATAGTAGTCGTCGAGCCCCTTGCGCGGTGCGGCGGTCGAGACTTCAACGCGGCGGCCCGTATCGTGCGCACACTCGGCCATCTGCCGCCAAAACGGTGCGGGGTCAAAATCGGGCGCAAAGCCTTCCTTCGAAAAGCGCATGACCAGGTCGGGGTGAGCCATCACATCAAAGTTGAGCGAGCTTTCGCAGGCGCGGCACCAGTCATCGACATAGCGCTCCCACACGCCGCGCACGCCTAAGTTTTCCCAAACGTGCAGGTTGGTGTCGTCGTCGATCCAGCCGCAGCGTGAGTCGGGCGTATCGGGGCGTGCGACGCCCTCTGTCCCCGTCGTGCCCGCAGCGCCTGCCATGATATTGCCCGGGTTACCAATCCAATGCACGCTGCCCAGGCGTACGACGGCGCCCCGGGACCAGCGCTCAACCAAAGGCTCGCAGCCTTCGTACCAATCGCACTCAAAGCCATAGACAAGCTCGAGCTCCGGCGCAATCTGCACGGCAAGCTTGCGGGCATCCTCAAAAGCCAGACGATGCGCCGGCAGGTCGCCCTCGACAACCTGTACCTCGCAGGTGGCATCCATGCTGGCAGGCAGGGTAAGGTGATCGGCCGAGACCATGGTGCGGCAACCGGCCGCAGCAGCGGCGCGGACGTTGTCTTCAAACGAGGCGTGTCCGTCCGAAAACGAGGTGTGAGTATGGCAATCGACCAGCGGGCAAGCAGGCATGGCGGCTCCTTTACGTCAAGCGAATCTGCTCCATTGTAACGGCGCGGCCCCCAGTGCGATGTGCGCGCCGTGGGCCGAAATCGACTGGAAAGGACGGGCGGCGCATAAGGGCGGGCTCGCGACATCGGCCTTGCTTCGAATCATGTACCTCAGCCTCCAAAACTGACAAAAAATGACATGTTTGGAGGCTGATGTACATGTTTGGCCGAGGCGGTGGAGTGTCGGTTCTTGCAGACAAGGAAAATCGCGCTCATCGCGCGCCGCCACACTTGCGCCGCTCGCGATGTGCTAGCGTTTGGGTGAATAAAACGAGCCCGTGCGGAAAGGAGCCGGACCGTATGCAACGTGGAACTACATCTCCGCTGTCCCGCGAGACCGATGCGCCCGAAACCATCGTCAAGCTGGAGTGCGACATCGACGACGCGTCGCCCGAGGTGCTCGCCTACGCCGCCGACCGCCTGCGCGAGGCCGGCGCGCGCGAGGTGCACTGGCTGCCCCTCTATTGCAAGAAAGACCGCCCTGGCTGGCAGTTGCAGGTAATCTGCACCCACGAGGATATCGAGCGCCTGCAGACGATCATCTTTTTGGAAACCACGACCAATGGCATCCGCCGCCAGGTTATGGAGCGCGTTTGCCTGCCGCGCTACTTTGAGCGCGTAACGACGCCGTGGGGCGAGGTGTCCGTCAAGGTGGCCACCTTGCCCGACGGCAGTGAGCGTGCGGCGCCCGAGTACGAAGACTGCGCCCGCCTTGCCCGTGAGCACAATGTGCCGCTCCAACGCGTGATGCAGGCGGCCCAGAGCGCGGCACTGCGATTTGAATAACGCGGCTGGTGGCGACATTCCGCGCTCGGCCACGTCAACCCCACCCCGAAAGGACCTCCATGAAATACCTCATCGCTTCTGACATCCACGGCTCGGCATATTGGACCGAGCGCCTCCGCGCCGCCATCGAAGCCGAGCAGCCCGACCGCATCGTCCTGCTGGGCGACCTGCTTTATCACGGTCCGCGCAACGACCTGCCGCGCGACTACGCTCCCAAGCGCGTGATTCCGCTGCTCAACGCCCTGGCCGACCGCATTATCGCGGTGCGCGGCAACTGCGACGCCGAGGTCGACCAGATGGTTCTCGACTTTCCCGTCATGGCCGACTACGCCACGCTGTTCGACGAGACCGGCCGCGAACTGTTCCTGACGCACGGCCACGTCTTTGGCGCCGGCATGCACAACAGCGTCGACCACGCGCCCGCGCTGCCCGAGGGCTCCGCGCTCGTCTACGGCCACACGCACGTCAAGGTCAACGAGGAAAGCACCGCGCACCCGGGTCTGTGGCTCTTCAATCCCGGCAGCGTGAGCATCCCCAAGGACGGCACGCACAGCTATGGTATCTACGAGGGCGGCGCGTTCCGCCATGTGATCATGGAGGAGGACTAACCATGGCCGAGCACATGGCTCAGCAAAATGCCGAAGGTTCGCGCGACCTGTCCACGCTGGTCGATGCATCGGCCGAGTTACAACATCTGGTACAGACTATCTGGCGCCTGCGTCAGCCCGACGGCTGCCCGTGGGACCGCGAGCAGACGCACCAGAGCATTGGCAAGAACATGATCGAGGAGGCCTACGAGGCGCTCGACTGCATCGAGGCGGATGACGCGGCCCATCTTCGCGAGGAGCTGGGCGATGTGCTCATGCAGGTCGTGTTGCATGCGCAGATCGCGGCGGACGCCGGCGAGTTTACGCTGGCCGACGTGGCGCGCGATATCGACGCCAAGCTCATTCGCCGCCATCCGCACGTGTTTGGCGATGTGGACGCCGGCAGCTCCGACGAGGTGCTCAAGATTTGGGACGAGGTCAAACTTGCCGAGAAGGCCGCCAAGGACCAGGCCGTGGCGGCGGGCGAGGCTGCGCCCGAGGGCCTGCTCGACGGCGTGCCCACGCATCTGCCGGCGCTGATGCAGGCTCAGAAGGTGTCGCGCAAGGCGGCTGCCGTGGGCTTTGAGTGGGAGACCGTCCAAGATGTGTGGGACGAGGTCGCCGAGGAACGTGCCGAGTTTGAGGCCGAGGAGCCCGGCTCGCCCGAGCGCGAGATGGAGTTTGGCGACCTGCTCTTTGCCCTGGTCAACGTTGCGCGCAAGGAGGGCATCGACGCCGAGAGCGCCCTTCGTGCCAGCACGGCAAAGTTCCGCCGCCGTTGGGCCGCGATGGAGCAGATGGCGGCCGATGCCCATGTTGATCTTGCCGAGCTTTCGACCCACGGGCTCAACGACCTGTGGGATGCCGCAAAGGCAGGGGAGTAGGACACGGTGTTGGTCGGCGGGGCGTAAGGGCGGCGCCCCGTCGACTTGCCCGTTGGCGACCATGCGCGCTCGAGTAATGGATTTGTCCTACGGCTCGTCCGGCTGGTCCGCCCGCGTGCTATAACTAAAGGACTTAGCGCAAACAAACCTCAACCGCACAAGGCGCACATGGATCAGATTTACGACAACAGGCACTATTCCGCCGGTTCGCGCGAACCGTCACCTCGCCGTGCGCATTCGGTGCAGCTTGGCGGGTCTGGTTATGCTGGCGCTGATCGCTCCAGGTATAGCTCGCCGGCGACTTCGCATCCCAATGCTCAGCCAAATAGTTCCTCGGACAGTCCGGTGTGCCCATCGCGTTCCAAGCATGCGTCGCGCCCTTCGACCCAGGCGTCCGACAAGCCGCGCCGTCCCTCAAGCCGTCTTTCGGGCTCGGACTTTATGCACTACGCCAACGATAACGCGGTGGTCAAGGCAATCTATGATTTTACCCACGGTCCCCAGCGAGGGCTGTTTGTTGGCATTGTCGTCGCCCTGGCGCTCGTGAGCCTGTACTTCCCGGTGCGCGACCTGTATGTGGCAAAACGCTCGAGCGACATCTTGGCCAAGCAGGTCGAGATTCGCGAGCAATATAATGACGACCTGCAAAAAAGCGTCGACAAGCTGCTCTCGGAGGAGGGCATTAAGGACGCGGCGACCGAGGACCTGGGTCTGGTGATGCCCGGCGAGAAGAGGATTGAAGTGCAGGGCCTGGACGACGATTCCGATGCCTCGTCGAGCCAGAAGTCGTCGAACGCCAAGAAGGCCAGCGAAGTTGCCAAGGAAATCGAAGAGGTCGGCAAGGACGCGCCGTGGTACATCCAGACGCTCGACATGCTGTTTGGATTTAACGGCGTCGAGGGCCAGGCAGTCGTGTCCAATGGCGAGTAGCGCCCGGAGGGGGGCCGCAATGACGAATTGCAAACGATATAAGGTGGCGGCGATTGACCTGGGAACGGTGTCGTCGCGACTGGTGCTGGCCCAGGTCGAGGACGGGGCGATCGTGGAATCGTCCAAGCATACCGAGATTACCGACTTGGGCGAGGGCGTGGACGCAACGGGGCGCTTTTGCGAGGCGGCCGTTGGGCGCGTGCTCGCTGCGTGCCGAATGTTTGTGGACGAGGCCCGTGCCTTTGGGGCCGCGTGCATCTGCACCACGTGCACGAGCGCCGCGCGCGATGCGTCCAATGCCGCGCTGCTGCTGGACGGCCTGCGCGAGCTGGGGCTCGAGCCGCAGGTGATTCCGGGCGAGGTCGAGGCGCGCCTGACGTTTTTTGGCGTGGCGCACGACTTTACCGGCGAGCGCATCATTGTTACCGATTCGGGTGGCGGATCCACGGAGCTCGCGACGGGCGTCTATGCGCCGGAGCGTGGGGTCTTTGCGCTGGAGGGAACGCGCTCGCTGGACATCGGCTGTCGCCGCGTGACGGAGCGGTTTTTCTCGGCGCTGCCGCCAACGGGCAGCGAGCTTGCCGCCGCTGGCGCGTGGGCAAACGAGCAGTTTGCGGGCTACTTTAAGAGCTTGCCGGTCGACTTTGAGCGAGCCGAGCGCCTGGTCGCGGTGGGTGGCACCGTCACCACGCTCGTTGCGCTCGTTCACGAGCTGGAGCCGTATGATTCGAGTTTTGTGCACCTGCGCGAGCTTTCGCTGGACCAGGTTTCGGACGCTATCGAGCGCATGTCCTCGCTGGATGTCGCGGGCATCGCCGCGTTGCCAGGCGTGCAACCCAAGCGTGCGGGCGTGATCCTGGCTGGTGCTGTGGTGATTCGCGAGCTCATGCGAGCCGGCGGCTACGACGCGCTCACTGTAAGCGAGAACAGCCTGCTCGCCGGAATGGCCGCCACCATCAACGAGGTTCTCGACGGCACGACCCCCACCATCGCCTGGACCCCCAGCCTCAGCGTCCTTTAACCATCCCCTCATAAGTTGCGGTGAAATAGTTCCTAAATGGGCTGATAAACTGCCAAAACAGGAACTATTCCACCGCAACTTAGAGGCTTGACGGTATCCAAAAGAAGCGAGCCCGCATTCCAAAGGGACACGGGCTCGTAAACAATACGTGGTAGGGGCGGTGGGACTCGAACCCACAATCCTTGCGGCGAGAGATTTTAAGTCTCCTGCGTATGCCAATTCCGCCACGCCCCCGTAAGACTAGAAGTCTAGCACAAGCCGTCCGTTACGCGTTGACGGCCATCGAGTGTTGGCCCGACTTCTCGAGGAACTCTTGGAACTTTGCCTCGTCGCCCTTGTTTTGGTACTGCAGGGCCAGCAGGTACTCCAGTCGGCAGCGCTTGACCGGGTCGTTGCCGACATCCTCGAGCATGCGCTCCAGCTCGGGAATGTCGTTGTGGCGCTTGAGGATCATCGTGTCGTACATCAGCTGGCATTCGTGCGCGACTGCCTCGGCTTGGCCACCCTCAAAGCCCTTGATCTCGTGCAGCAGCTCCTTGGACTTTTTGCGGTCCTCCTGGCCAACGTAGTAGTTAAAGGCCTTGATCACCAGATCGACGCGCTGCATCTTGGGCAGGTTGAGCCCCAGCAGCAGGTCAAACATCTCGTCGGCGCGCTCGTGGTCCTCGCGCAGCAGATAGGAGTTCAGGCGCAGGTAGTCGCGGTTGTAGCGCGGGTACAGCATGCTGGTGAGTTTGCCGTCGAGCAAACGATCGAACTCGTCCCACTGTTTGGCGGCCATGAGCCGCTGCAGGCGTTTAAACGTGGTGCGTTTTTTGATGCTAAAGAGCAACGACACGGCGATACAGATGACAACGACGACGGTCCAGAGTGTGCGGGAATCGGGCATATTGAGCTCCTCGGTCGCTCGTAAAACAAGCGGTATGACAAAACGTACTAGATGTATTATACGCAGCGTGCAAGCAAACTGGCGCAAAAGTGCATCGAGGCCGAGCGCCATCGCTCGCTGCGGTACACTTACCTAAAGTAAACCATGAAGGGAGACATTACCTATGAAGAAGATCGTTTTGGCTTGCGGTGCTGGCGCTGCTACTTCCACGCTCGTTGCCCAGAAGGTCGCCACCATGCTCGACGCCAACGGTTACGCCGGCAAGTATGAGATCGTGCAGTGCGCCATTTCCGAGGCCAAGGACGCTTGCGACGAGGGCGCCGACCTGCTGATCGCCACCACCGTTGCCCCCGAGGGCCTCACCTGCCCGTACGTGAGCGGCGTGCCCTTTATGACCGGCATGAACCGCGTCGCTGCCGAGAAGGCCGTTCTCGACGTCATGGCTCAGTAGGCGCTGCCTGTATGAACGAGCAGAACGCCAACCCGGTCGAGCTCTTTGGCATGCGCGTTGCCCATGTGGGCATTAACGCCACCGACCCGGCAGACGCCCTGGAGATCGCGGAGCTGTTCTCGACGATGATGGGCCTGCCCGTCAGCGAGACCCCGATTTCGTACTTTAACGACTCGCTGGTCGAGATCATGAAGCAGAACGGTCGTGGCGCCAAGGGCCACATAGGCTTTGCCGTCAACGACATCGATGCTGCCGAGAAGTGGTTTGCCGAGCACGGGCTCGAGGTCAACGAGGAGTCGCGCGTGCTGCTGCCCGACGGCGGCACCAAGCTTGTGTACTTTAAGCGCGAGTTCGCCGGCTTCGCCGTGCACCTGTGTCGCGAGTAGCGCGCAAGCTGCTATAACGAAAAAAGGGATAGGGCCGCATGGCCCTATCCCTTTTTTGCCGAGGGGGCGACCTTTTGAGGGGACATGAAATCGGGGTCTAATACTTTTCCCGAGAAGTGAACGAGCAGAATTGGACCCCCGAAGCATCGACACTTTGAGGGTACCGTTTCCTGCGGTTTTGATGCTGGAATCCTGCGATTATCCCGTCGAAAAATGTGGATGCTTCAGGGGTCCAAATACGCTCGTTCACTTTTCCGGAAAAGTATTAGACCTCGATTCACGAGGGGGCTTCCTACCGTGGCAGGCGAATCGTAAAGCGGCTACCGACGCCCTCGACCGAGGTCACGCCAATGGCGCCGCCATGGCTATCGACAATCCACTTAGCAATGGCAAGCCCCAGACCCGAGCCCTGCGCGCCGGCATCGCGTGCGTTGTCGGCGCGGTAGAACCGTTCAAACGCGTGAGCTGCGGACTCCTGGTTCATACCGATACCCTCGTCCTCAACACTTATGTCGATCGCGCCCGTGCCCGTATCGGGAGTTATGGCAAACGTGACGGTCGTTCCCGCGTTCGAATACTTGGCGGCGTTCTGCACGATCACGCGCAGAGCCTGCTTCACAAGCGCCACGTCGACAGGTGCGTCGCAGCGCGGATCGTTGGCAAATGCAGTGTCAAAAGCCAGCCGATACGTGTGCGCGGCGTCGATCATCTGCGATTCCTCGCACACCTCGCCGACCAGTGCGGCCAGGTTGGTATGCGCACGCCGCAGGACCGTGCGCCCGGCATCGCCGCGTGCCAAAAACAGCAGCTGCTCCACGAGCTCCTGCATATGCTCGCTTTCGGCCTTGAGGGACGCGATGGATTCCGCCAGCACGTCCGGGTCGTCTTTGCCCCAGCGGTCGAGCATGTTTACGTAGCCCTGAATCACCGCGATGGGCGTGCGCAGCTCGTGGCTTGCATCGTTGACAAAGCGCATCTGCTGCAGCTTGGCCTCTTGCATCTGGCGCAGCAGCCGGTTGAGCGCGACCTCGATGCTTGCCAGGTCGGCGTCGCCGGTGGTGACGCTCGGCGAGTCGACGCTTGCACGCTCGATGGCCTGTTCCAGCGTTTCCATTTTGCCGCCGGAGAGTTGCATGCGGCCGAGTTCGTCCACGCGCAGGGCCAAGTCGTTGAGCGGTGCCATGGTGCGACGCACGTGCCTCGCGCCGCCGAGCATGTTGAGCACGCTGATGACCTGCCAACCCACAACGACAAGGTAGAGAGGCCATAGCGCGACGAGGTCCTGCGCGAGAGGGAAAGTCTTGGTGGTACGCGCAAGTTCGACGGTATAGGTGAGCGTTGTCAGGTCCCAGTCGCGCGCGGGCTTCAGCGACATGCCGTGAACGGCGGCGCTGGGGATCCATCCTGCGGTAAACGCGCCTTCGGGCAGCGTCTGGTTGTATCCATAGACGAGGATCGCCGCCGCAATCACCATCAGCAGCAGATCGAGCCAGACGTAGCTCATCAGGCGGCGCCATATATAGCTCCAGTTGATGGCGCGGGCGATGGAGGTGACACGCTTGGCCTCGGCGTTACGCACGGCAGACATAGCCCACCCCGCGCACGGTCTGGATGATGCGGGCGCCGCCGGCGTCCTCGATCTTGGCACGCAGGTGCGCGATGTGCACGTCGACGTTGTTGGTGTCGCCCACGTATTCGTAGCCCAGCGCCTCGTGAGTGATGCGCTCGCGTGTGAGCACGGTTTCAGCATGTGCCATAAGCAGGGCGAGAACGTCGAACTCGCGGGCCGTGAGCGCGATGGGCGAGCCGCCGACCGTGACTTCGCGGCGGTCGGGGTCGAGCACGACCGAGCCCACGGTGAGCGCGGCGGGGGAGGGCGCGACGGAAGCCTTGGTCGACTCACTGACCGGGGGCACCGCAGCGGCGTCGCCGCCCGCGCCGCCCGCCATGCCCGCCCCGGCGCCGGCGCCGCCAACGCCCGAAGCCGCCCGCACGGCCTCCGCGCGCTTCAGCGCCACGCGAATCCGTGCGAACAGCTCCTCAATCGCAAACGGCTTGGTCAGGTAATCGTCGGCACCGGCATCGAGCCCGGCCACCTTGTCCATCACGGTATCGCGCGCGGTGACCATAATCACCGGCACATCCTTGTGCTTGCGGACACGCCGCAGGACCTCCATGCCGTTGAGCTGCGGCAACAGCACATCGAGCAGAATCAGATCGTAGTCGCGCTCCAGTGCCAAGTCCACGGCGGTGCGGCCGTCGGCGGCGTGCTCCACCTGGTAGCCCTCGTGCTCCAGCTCGAGCGTCACAAAGCGGGCGATTTTCTCCTCGTCCTCTACGATCAGGATCCGTGCCATGCGTGTCCCCGTCTGCGATTACTTGTCGTCGTTCAGGTTTTGCTTGATGTCGTCCGCGGCGTCGGCGGCGTGATTCATAAGGTTGTTGATGCTGCCGGGCACGTCGCCGTCGCTATCGATGCGGTAGCGCATGCCAAAGAACAGGCCAATCAGCATGAGCCATATCGTGGCGCCCCAGGCAAACAGGGCGACGATGGGGATCAGGATGGGGATGTTGAGGATGATGGCGTCGCGGCGCGTGGCGATAAACTTGGTGTCCAGGCTCAGGCGGAAGAGCTTTTTGAGGTACTCCCACACGCTGTCCATCTTCTTGGAAAAGTCAGTCTTTTCGCTCGACTTTTCGTAGGCTGCCTGCGCGGCGACCATCTCGGCCGAGGGCTCATCGACTGGCGCGGCCTCGGTGGCGGCATGCGCCGACGTGGTCTGGGTCTTGCCCTGCGACTCAAGCCAAATGATGGCGTCCAAAACGTTGCCGTCGGCGGCTTCGAGCGCGGCCTTGGCATCGGTGTAGCTCACGTTGCACTTGGTGCGGATGGTTTCAACTTTTTCGAGGTCGTCCATGACCTGTCCTTTCGTTCGATGGGCGCGACGTCGGGCGATCTGCCCGGGCGCGAGCGTTGCGTTCAGCGGTCTGCGTTGCGCGGCGCCGCCCCGCCCTTGGTCGAACTTTATAGTGCAGGTTATAGATTAAGCGATTCTTGAGCCAAGATTAATGTTGGATGAGTTTTTGGGTGGTGTGGGGAAGGAAGAGGTGCCCTTCTGGGTAGCTAGCAGCGAGGTCTAATACTTTTCCCGAGAAGTGAACGAGCTAAAACGGACCCCCGAAGCATCGACACTTTAGAGGTGCCGTTTCCTGCGGTTTCGATGCTGAAATCCTGCGATTTTTCCGCCGAAAGATGCGGATGTTTCAGGGGTCTAAAAACAGCCGTTCACTTCGCGGAAAAGTATTAGACCTCGATAGCGGGGGATGGGGTGCCGGTGCAAAACGGCGTTAAGGGTTGGTCGAGCAGGTGGTTTCTCCATTGATGTCCGCACGGCATGTGACACTTACCCTGCCGCCCTGCTCTGCCGCGGCGGCATGTACCCAAACAACGGCCCTCTAAGGAGTCCGATATTGATGAGTGATAACACCAAGCATCTCGCAAAGAAGTGCGTTAAGGACGTGGGGCCGTGCCTCGCGCTGTGCGTGGTCGGCGCAGCGGTCGCGCTGCTGGCTGTTCTGGGGCCGTTCGACGTGCTCCGAAGTGCCGGTTCTCTGCGCGTTTGCATGGCCCTTGCCGGCGCTATGATGACCGGCGGCGTGCTCGATCTGATTTTTTGGGTGCTTGATCCGTTTGGATGGAAGAACGAGGGGTAAGCCCTAAGGGATGGAAGGGCTGGAACGGTTGGCTTAGTGATCGTGCAGAATGTGGACTAGCTACTTACGGGGAAGCGATGATCCGATGACGGTCTATGTGACGGGCGATATTCACGGCGGCCTCGACATGCAAAAGCTGCGCGACTGGGATCTTGGGGATAGTCTGACGAGCGATGACTATCTGATTGTCGCGGGCGACTTTGGCTTTCCGTGGGATTTCTCTGCCGAGGAATGCATCGATAACGCCTGGCTGGAATCGCGTCCCTATACCGTGCTGTTCGTCGACGGCAATCACGAGCGTTTCGATCACTGGGCGGAGCGTCCCATGGAGCTGTGGCACGGTGGGCTAACGCAACGCCTGTCGGATACCTCTCCCATACGGCGCCTGACGCGCGGCGAGGTTTTTGAGCTCGACGGCTCAACGATCTTTACCATGGGCGGCGCCACGAGCGTGGATAAGGAATACCGCATTCCCTATTCCAGCTGGTGGCCACAGGAGCTGCCGGACGAGCGCAACTTTGAGGAGGCGCGGACAAAGCTCGACAGCGTGGGCTGGAAGGTTGACTACGTGGTCACCCACACCTGCTCTACGCGCATGCTTTCGCCCACGCTCTATCCGGGGCCTGGCTGGAATTACCCCGACGTCGACCGACTTACAGCATTTTTCGATGAGCTGGAAGACCGCTTGGCCTACAAGCGCTGGTACTACGGGCATTTTCATCGGGATGCCAACCCTGCCGAGCGCCATACCGTGCTCTACGACTGCATCGTTCGCTTGGGCGACGAACTCCAGCCCTGGGACGTTGCGTAGGGGCGAGGTATTTGGCTACTCGGCCGTTACAGCGATGTTCTCGCGGTGCGCGCGGATGACATTCCAGCTAAAGTGCTCGACCAGCTGCTCGGCAGAGCGCGGCGTGGTGTCCGGTGTGATGCCCGTTTGCCCGGCGAGCCAGCCCAGCAGCGCCTCGGGTGTGCCAAAGCGTGCGCGTAGTTTGCCCAGGTCCAGGTCGCGGTCGCGCTTGGAAAGGCGGCGGACGTCTGGCGACACGAGCAGCGGAATGTGCGCGTAGTGCGGCGTGGGAAGTCCCAGCAGATGTTGCAGGTAGATTTGGCGGGGCGTGGAGCCCAGCAGGTCGCATCCGCGCACGACCTCGGTGACGCCCATGGCAGCGTCGTCGACCACCACGGCTAGCTGGTAGGCAAAAACGCCGTCGCTGCGGCGCACCAAAAAGTCGCCGCACTCGGTGGCGAGTGCCTCGCATTGGGCTCCGTACGTGCGGTCAACGAATTCGATCACGTCGCCGGCGAGGTCGTCGACGGCGGGCACGCGCAGGCGCGTGGCGGGAGCGCGCAGGGCACTGCGGCGGGCAACCTCCTCGGCAGAAAGGCCTCGGCAGGCGCCGCGGTAGATGGGCGTGCCGTCGCTGGCATGCGGCGCGCTCGCGGCGTGGAGCTCGGCACGCGTGCAAAAGCAGGGATAGGTGAGGCCGGCGTCTTTCAGCCGGCGCAAGGCGCTCTCGTACAGGTCCAGACGATCGTGCTGGTAGTAGGGGCCTTCGTCCCACTCAAGCCCTAGCCAGGCCAGGTCGTCAATCAATTGAGCGGCAAGTTCCGGGCGCTTGCAGCGATCGTCCAGGTCCTCAATGCGTAACACGATACTGCCGCCCTGGCTGCGGGCCGAAAGCCACGAGCACAGGCAGCTGAACACGTTGCCCAGGTGCATGCGGCCCGAGGGCGACGGGGCAAAGCGACCTACGACAGGTACGGGAACGGAGGCGGGCGGCGTTGTTGGCGCGTTCGCGGCGGGCGTTGCTATGTTGCGTGCGTTGATATCCATGCGGACGAGTATAGCGCGGGGCGCGATGGGGAGGCGTCACTGTGGTCCGCAAGTTGTCGAGGTCCCGCATTGCGTATGGTGGGCCGCAGGCTCGGTGCTTTGATTCCTGTCGATCAACTCAGTACCTTAGACAACAGAAACCCCGGCAGCTCTTCGCAACTGCCGGGGTTTCCGCGGAAAAGGGGGACATGATCCTCGAGCGAACGGCAAAGGGGCAAACCAGTTTCGCTCAACTGCTTTATGCCCCTCGGCTGGCGGCTCAATCAGCGCGTGCCGCGCCCACACAAAGCTGCTACACCTGTGACGGAGCTGTGAAGTGGTATCTATTGCTGGCGCGGGCCATGCCAAGGGCGTCCCTCATGACTAGTCATTTAAGAACGTCCCCAATGACTAGCTGCTGGCGGCAGGCATGTCTTTCATCCCGTTTGGCGCTCCGGTCGCCTAGATGTTCGTCATGTGTACCCGCAAACGTGGGACAATGGCGCTGTTGGTTTTACAGACAAAGGATGTGCCTATGAACGCCCCCGTTGCCAATGCTTGTCGGCAGCGCTGCCTGCTTGCGCGATTTGCTTCCATTTGCGCACTCGTCGCGTGCGTGCTGCTGCTGTTGCCCGCCGTTGCACGTGCCGACGGGTATTCCATGACCCAAACCTATATCGGTGCCACGGTTGAGGCCGATGGATCGCTGACCGTTGTCGAGGGGCGCCAGTTTGATTTCGACGACGACATCAACGGCGTGTATTGGGATATCAATACGGGCACCAACCAACAGGGTGGTACGGCGGGTGTCGATGTGCTGAGCGTCGAGGAAGATGATGCCGCGTTTAGCAGGGTTGACTATGCAAACAAAGGCGACAACGGCGTCTATACGGTTGAGCAGTCCGACGGCGGCGTAAAGATCAAGGTGTTCAGCCCCCACGAGAGCGGCGACAGCGCGATCTATTACGTGAGCTACACCATGACCGGTGCGGTTATGAACTGGTCCGATACCGCCGAGCTCTACTGGAAGTTTGTGGGTGACGGCTGGTCTGCGGACTCCGATGACGTCGAGATGGAAGTTTACTTCGCAAATGCCGCTGCCGGAACGGCGGCCGTCAAGGGCGATAACTTCCGTGCATGGGGCCACGGTCCGCTCACGGGCGACGTGTCGCTCGACGCGGACGAGCCCATGGTCACCTATACCATACCCTGCGTGCATCAGGGCGAATTCGCCGAGGCACGCATCGCCTTCCCCAGCGATTGGGTGCCGCAGCTCGCCGCCTCGGGCAAGGAACGCATGTCGACAATTCTGAGCGAGGAGAAGGCGTGGGCCGAGGAGGCCAACGCCCGCCGCGCTCACGCCCGCATGATCGCCAATGCACTTGCCGTGGTTAGCGTTGTCGCGGCGGTGGCCTTTACCGGCACGATCGTCGTGCTCAAGTTGCGCAAGCGCAAGCCCAAACCGCTGTTCCAGGACGAATACTTCCGCGACGTGCCCTCGGCCGACCATCCCGCCGTGCTTTCGGCCCTCATGAGCTGGAACGAGGTGCCCGATCAGGCATATATCGCCACACTCATGAAGCTCACCGACGATCGCGTGATCAAGTTAGAGGAGGCAATCGCGACCAAGGGCAAGAAGGGCCTGCTCCGTCGCGAAAAAGAGGAGCAGACGTATCGTGTGACGGTGAGCGATGCGGGCTGGAAGTCGGCCAAGGGCATTGACCGCATGGTGCTCAAGGTCTTCTTTGCCGGTGCTAAGCCCGACGAGAACGGCGATCGCTCGCGCACGTTTGACGAGCTGCAACACTATGTTAAGCAGCACGCTACGCCCGTGGGCGACAAGCTCAAGGACTATCAGAGCACCGTTAAGGGCAAACTGGCCGATAGCGAGTACGTTGCCTCGGACGGCATTGTCGCAATGGTGTTTTGCCTGGTTCTTGGTACTCTGATCGCCTTTGTTCCCGTGGGATCCATCTTCTTTACCGACGGCGCACAGGTGAACATTGTCGCCGCGGTTATCTCGGTGCCGATTGTGCTGGTGGGTATTGGCGTGGGCCTTACGTTCCGCCGCCTTACGCCGGAGGGCGCCGAGGTGGCGGCTCGCTGCAAGGCGCTCAAGCATTGGCTCGAGGACTTCACGCGTCTAAAGGAAGCCGTCCCCGGCGATCTGGTGCTGTGGAATAAACTTCTGGTGATGGGTGCGGCGCTGGGCGTTTCCAAGGAAGTTCTGCGTCAGCTTGCCGAGGCCGTGCCGCCCGAGGTGCGCGAGGCCGACGGCTTCTACGACAATTACCCCTGCTACTGGTGGTACTACCATCACTACGGAAACCAGTCTCCGCTCGATTCGTTCGATGGCGTGTATCACGAGAGCATCCGTGAGCTGGCTTCGAGTTCCGATAGCTCGAGCGGCGGCGGCGGTGGTGGCTTCTCGGGCGGCGGGGGCGGCGGCGTCGGCGGAGGCGGCGGCGGAACGTTCTAGCGGTCCTAAATTATGGGATGGGCTTTTCTCGGCAGCCGTCGGGGAAAGCCCATCCCCTTTTTATGCACCAAAATGCGCCGATCTTTTACTTTTGCCCACCGCTATTTGCAGACTCCTCTATAGGGTGATGCCAGCGAGGGTTTCGGCGACTCTTTTGTTCAAGACTGTCCCCGGCGACTAGTCATTTAAGAACGTCCCCAACGACTAGGTGTGGTTGCTGCCAAGGAGTGTCCCGGGGTGCCGGCACAAAGGGGACGTCCCTAACTGCCGGTTTTAGGCTGTTAGGTCGAGTTCGTAGAGGAAGCTTTCGCGCGGCATGTCGTGGCGGCGCTCTTCTCGGTTGGCGCGGTGCGTGGCCGTGCGCTTAAAGCCGTGCAGCTCGTAGAACTTCCACGAGCAGTTGGAGTCGGTATACAGGTGCGCTCTCGACGCTCCGCGCGAGGACAGGTGCGAGACCGCGGCATCGAGCAGAACCGAGCCAACGCCCAGGCCGTGGACATCGCGATCCACGGCAAGCAACGTGACCTCGTTGTCATGCGGCAGCGGGCTGCTCTCGAGCAGGCGGTTGTTGGTCCGAATGGTGGCGCGCACAAACGAGAGATACTCGGCACAGGCATCGGGCTCCAGCTCACGCATCTGCGACAGCAATGCGCGTTCGGTATCCATCCAATGCTCCTTAACGGTGGCGCCGCTGCTTTGCCCCGCACGTGCGAGTGCAATGCCGCGCGCCTGGCCGTCGATTACGGCGACCTGCGAAAACGTCGATGATGAAAGGCAATAGGCGAGGTCGCACGCGGCCTCAAGGCGGTTGTACTCTTCGTTATCCGAATTGTTATGCCAAAGCTGCTGCAAGATCAGCGCGATGGCGTCGAAGTCTTCGGTATCAAACGGTCGGTAGAGAACCCGCGAGACCATGGTGCCTCTTTCTATTGCGGATGCATATCGAGCACAGTTCTACCACGCCATTGGCATCTAATTATGGTGCCCCTGTGTTCCATCAACTCACCGTGCCCAGTGGCGCTCCTGCAACCCCCACTCGCAAGCTTTTTCTGCACATGCGCCCGTTACGGGGTGCATCGATGCGCTCGATGCGCTACATTGAATCAGTATTTTCAATGCCGCTGCGCGAGCGCTGCAGATCGACGTATCACCGACTCACAGAGCACGGCGGCGTACCAGACAGGAGGACTGCATGGGATCTGATGTGAAGATCGCACGCGCGTTGATCTCGGTTACCGATAAGACGGGCGTCGTCGATTTCGCACGGACGCTGGTTGACGACTTTGGCGTCGAGATCATCTCTACGGGCGGCACGGCTCGTGCCATCGAGGACGCGGGCGTTCCCGTAACCCCCATCGAGGAGTTCACGGGCTATCCCGAGATGATGGACGGCCGCGTCAAGACGCTGCACCCCAAGGTTCACGGCGCGCTGCTGGCTCGCCGCGATTCCGAGCAGCACATGCAGGAGGCAGCTCAGCACGGCATTAAGCTGATCGACCTGGTCGTCGTCAACCTGTACGAGTTCGAGAAGACCGTCGCCAACCCCGAGGTCACCTTCGCGGATGCCATCGAGCACATCGATATCGGTGGCCCCTCCATGCTTCGCTCTGCCGCCAAGAACGCCGCGAGCGTTACCGTCATCTCCGACCCGGCCGACTATGATGCCGTCCTGGCCGAGATGCGCGAGACCGGTGGCTGCACCACGCTATCCACCCGTTGTCGCCTGCAGGTGAAGGTCTACCAGACCACCGCCGCCTACGACACGGCTATCTCTCGTTGGCTTGCTGCCCAGGCAAGCGACGTGGCGGACACCTCTGCCAAACTCGAGGTCTCGCTGGAGAAGGTCGACGACCTGCGCTATGGCGAGAATCCTCAGCAGAAGGCTACGGTCTACCGCTTTGCCGATGGCTGCGAGAACTCCGCGAGCTCGCAGTTCCCGCTCGTGGGCTCCGAGCAGATTCAGGGCAAGCCGCTCAGCTACAACAACTATTTGGACGCCGATGCCGCTTGGAACCTGGTTCGCGAGTTCGACGAGCCTGCCTGCGTGATCCTCAAGCATCAGAACCCCTGCGGCTCCGCCGTTGCCGAGGACATCACGGCTGCCTATGACCGCGCCTTTGCCTGCGATCCCAAGAGCGCTTTCGGCGGCATCATCGCCTGCAACCGCGAGGTTCCCTTTGAGCTGGTTGAGCACTTTGCCGATCAGAACAAGCAGTTCGTCGAGGTCATCATCGCCCCGAGCTACACCGCCGAGGCGCTCGAGCGCATGGCCAAGCGCCCCAACCTGCGCGTGCTGGCTACCGGCGGCGTGGACCACGGCGCCGAGGTGGAGCTGCGCTCCATCGACGGCGGCATGCTGGTGCAGGAGGTCGACCACGTGATCGAGGATCCCGCGACCTTTACGTTCCCCACCGACCGCAAGCCCACCGATGCCGAGATGGCCGAGCTTGAGTTTGCCTGGAAGGTCTGCAAGGGCGTCAAGTCCAACGCCATCCTGGTCTCCAAGGGTAAGGCCGGCATTGGCATGGGCCCGGGCCAGCCCAACCGCGTTGACTCCGCACTGCTTGCCTGCGAGCGCGCCGAGGACTTCTGCGAGCGCGAGGGCGTGGAGAAGGGCGGCTTTGCCTGCGCAAGCGACGCGTTCTTCCCGTTCCGCGACAACGTCGACGTGCTTGCTGAGCACGGCGTGACCTGCATCATCCAGCCCGGCGGCTCCAAGCGCGACGACGAGAGCATCCAGGCCTGCAACGAGCATGGCATCGCAATGGTCTTCACGGGCGCCCGCCACTTCCGCCACTAATGATCGTTACGCGGTTTTACCAAACCGCGTAACTGCTCGACGCTGCGCCGGCCCCAAGCACCTCATCTCGCCGCTCAAACCGTCGCTCGCGTACAGAAGTACGCGTCGCTCCTCTTTCGCGGTGACCTGAGGCACTTGGGTCCGGCTCGCTGGCTTATGCTCCACCAGCGGTATTGACTCGCCCCGAACTAAAGCTATCTATTGCCGTCCGTGCCGGTTGGTGCAGGCGGCTTTTTTGGGTATAACGGTGCGGTGTATGTTTTTGAGAAAGGTTGGATATGGCCGTTGTGGATGATGCCGAGCTGTTTGGCAATGCCGAGGACCAGCGTGCGTACGAGGACTTTTGCGCCAATCAAGAGGCGGTCGAGAAGTTTACGCTCGACAAGCCCGCGCTTGTCTGCCGTTGGCGCATGTCCAACAAAAAGGTGCCCATGCTCAACCGTCACATTCGTGCGCTGTCCGAGCGCCTGGTGCAGGGCGAGCCGCTCACCCATAACATGCTCAGCTGGGCCAAGCAGCACGTTGAGTGGTCGCTTGCCGAGGGCGATTACACCGCGCGCGACGGCGTGCTCATGCTGGTGATCGACGTTAACGGCAATGCCGCCATGACGGTGGGGGAGTACGAGCCGCTGGCCGATACTTCGGCCAAGGCGCTGCGTGCCCGCTCCGCCGAGGCCCGCTCCGAGGCCGACGAAACCGGCGTGGCACCCGAGCTGCTCGCCGCCGTCAACAACGGCGAGCTGGCCTTTGTGGCACCGGCGGACGAGTGCCTGTGTGGCACGGCGACGCTTATCGAGCAGCTGGCTCAGACCAAGGGCATCCCGGTCACGCGCGTGGACATTCCCGCGCAGCTCAAGGGCGCGCTGTTCCTGGTGAGTGACGAGCACGGCGTGGTCCCTGCCGCCGAGACGGACGCCGTCGAGTCCGACGCCGCTACGGTTGCCTTCTTTGCCGAAGGCTACGAAAAGCTCCGTGCCCACCGCTAAATGATTTTCCTGGGACGGGGATTTAATAATCATTTGATCCTCGCTCCCGTTGCGAGCGAGGGGCGAGCCAAACGCTTTCGTTCGCGAACAGTTTTGTCACCTTGGTGCCTCGCGAGGCACGCACCTGCGGCTCCGCGGTCATAATGGGGCAAGACAACCAAGAGGGGAGCGGAATCCATGGCGCTGATCTATGTCGTTGAGGACGACGAGCGCATTCGTCGTGAGCTTGTCGACATCCTTGCCCGCGCCGGGTTTGAAATCGAGGCCTGCGAATCGTTTGAGCATGTCTCGCGCGATATCCTTGCCGCCGCGCCCGACCTGGTGTTGCTCGACCTCACGCTTCCCGTCAAGGACGGCCAACATATCTGCCACGAGGTTCGCCGCGAATCCGAGGTTCCTATCATCGTCCTCACGTCGCGCACGACCGAGATCGACGAGGTCATGGCCATGACGCTTGGCGCGGACGACTTTGTTCCCAAGCCTTACAGCGCCCGTGTGCTCGTGGCTCACATCAATGCGTTGCTGCGCCGCACCGCGGCGGCGGGCGATCGCAGCACGCTCGTCCACAAGGGGCTGGAGCTCGACCTCGCCCGCTCCATGGTCACCAATACGGCAAGCGGCGACAGTACCGAGCTCACCAAAAACGAGCTGCGTATCCTCTCGCTGCTCTTGGGCCGCGCGGGCAAGATTGTCTCGCGCTCGGCTATCATGCAGGACCTGTGGGACTCCGACGCCTTCGTGGACGACAATACGCTCACCGTCAATATCAACCGCCTGCGCACCACGCTCGAAAAAATCGGCATCAAGGGGTATTTGACGACGCATCGCGGCCAAGGCTATTCGGTCTAGGGGCCGGTTATGTCGTTTGCCAAGTTCTTTAAAGATGCACTGCTTTCCGTTGCCGTGTGGACCTGCGGCGTGCTGCTGAGCTGTTTTGTACTGACGGTCGCCGGCGCCCCGGCATCCATCGTGGTCGTGGCGGTCGGTGTGTCCTTTATCTTTGGCATGCTGGGCATCGTGATCGAGTACGTGCGCCGTCGTCGTTTTCTGTGCCAGCTGGAGCGCGCGGCAGAGGAGCTGGGGAGCCCCGCATGGGTGCAGGAGATGGTGCAATGCCCGACCTATGCCGAGGGCGAGCTCGAATATGAGGTCTTGCGCCGGGTGGGCAAAGCCGCTTGCGACGAGGTGGCGGAAGGCCGGCGCCAGACCGATGACTACCGCGACTATATCGAGAGCTGGGTCCACGAGGCCAAGCTGCCCCTGGCGGCGGCTCATCTGATTTTGGAAAACCTGGACGGCAGCGAAGACGACCTGTCACGCGTGGATGACCTGGGTCGCGAGCTGGCTCGCGTGGAGCGCTATATCGATCAGGCGCTGTACTATGCGCGCTCGGAAGTCGTAGAGCGCGACTACCTGATTCGCCGCTGGGGTCTCAAGAGCTTGGTGACGGGCGCGATTAAAGCCAATGCGCGCGAGCTCATTGCGGCGCACGTGGCTCCGGTGTGCGAGAACCTCGACTTTGAGGTGTTCACCGACGAGAAATGGCTCGAGTTTATTCTGGGCCAGCTCATTCAGAACAGCATTAAATATGCGCGTGAGGACGGCGCGAAGATTGTGTTTTCGGGTGCGTTGCTGGACGAGGGCCTGGCAAACGAGCGCATCGAGCTTACCGTCGCGGACAACGGCTGCGGCGTGAGCGCGGCTGACCTGCCGCGCGTGTTCGAGAAGGGCTTTACCGGCGATAACGGCCGCACCACCAAGCGCGCAACGGGCATCGGCCTCTACCTGGTGGCGCGCCTGTGCTCCAAGATGGGCATCGACGTCACCGCGGCATCCGACTTCGGCGAAGGCTTTGTCGTAACATTCGCTTTCTCGACCAACAAGTTCCAATACTTCGAGTAGTGCACGCGGCAGAAGTCCGCCCAAACAAAAACGTGCCGCCCCGGTTGGGGCGGCACGCCATTTTTCTATCAGCCAACTCGTTGAAGTAAGGCTGCGAAGGCCGCGGGGCCGGGAGGGGTTTCCTAAGGGCACATCCCGCAGCCGCAACGCGGCGAGGACGTGCCCTTAGGAAACCCCGCAGGTCCCGCGGCCGGTGGGAGCAACGCTACTTCACGACCAAGATGTCGCAGTCGGTGTTGCGCAGCAGGAATGTCGAAATCGAACCCAGGAGCGCATACTTGATCGAGGAAAGGCCACGAGCGCCGCAGAGCACCAGATCGGGCTTGACCACGTCGAGCATCTCGTCCTTGAGCGTCTCGCGAATACGGCCGGCGCGAATCATGACTTCGACCTCGGGAATGTTGGGATTAGCCTTGGCCTCTTCGAGCTGCTTGGCGATGGAGTTCTTAAAGGCCTCCTCCAGGCCGTTGACCAGATCGACCGGATAGGAACCGGCGCTCTCGAGCGCCGTGGAATCGATGACGTGACCGATGATCAGCTTGGCGCCATTGTTTGCGGCGACCTTGATAGCGCGTGTGAGCACAAAATCCTGCTGCTCAGTACCGTCGAGTGAAACAAATACCTTGGTATAGCCCTCGTTCATGGTTTCCTCCTTGGTCTATCGCACGGGCGCGGGGCTCGTGCATCGGACGACGTGTTGGCCGCCGGACACTTTAGCTTGTTGCAGTTATACCCAAGGATTTCGGTTTGACCGCTCGCAATTCTGTGAACGGGCGAGATTTTTGGTAAGGGTGGGCGCGGCCGCGGCCGAACGGTTGATAATGGGACATCGCCCGCAACCGTCCGCAGAACAACTATCGGCGGGTGACAAACGAGGGGGTCCCTTTGGATATCATCGAGCTTCTAAAATCTGCCTTCATGGGCCTGGTCGAGGGCATCACCGAATGGCTGCCCGTTTCGTCGACGGGCCACATGATCTTGGTGGACGAGTTCGTCAAGATGAATGTGAGCGAGACATTCTGGAATATGTTCCTGGTCGTGATTCAGCTTGGCGCCATTTTGGCCGTTTGCGTTCTGTTCTTCTACGACTTAAATCCGTTCTCGCCCAGCAAGGGCAAGGAGGGTCGTCGCGACACCTGGGTGCTGTGGGGCAAGATTGTGCTTGGCTGTATTCCCGCCGCGGCGATCGGTCTGCCGCTCAACGACTGGATGGAGGAGCATTTCTATAACGCTCCCGTCGTGGCGCTGGCGCTCATCGTGTACGGCGTGTTGTTTATCGTGATTGAGAACTGGCGTGCGAGTAAGCGCGAGAACGCCGCTCTTGCCGATTCGTTTGGTTCGCGTGCTGTGGTGGCGGGCGGGCGTCCCGCCGGTGCACACTTCGCGGCGCCTGCGGCGGATATTGCCGAAGACAATGACAATGACGAGGATTTGGATTTTGGATCCATCGCCACGCTCGAGGACCTGAGCTGGAAGACCGCATTGGGTATCGGTTGCTTCCAGGTGCTTTCGTTGATTCCGGGCACATCACGTTCCGGCTCCACCATCATCGGCGGCCTGCTGCTGGGCTGCACGCGCTCGGTGGCGTCCAAGTTCACGTTTTTCCTGGCCATTCCCGTTATGTTTGGCGCGAGCGCGCTCAAGCTGGTCAAGTACTTCGTTAAGGGCGGTACGTTTGGCACCAACGAGATTGCCATTCTGGGCGTGGGCTGCGTCGTGGCCTTTGTGGTTTCGCTTATTGCCATCAAGTGGCTCATGGGCTTCGTTCGCCGTCACGACTTTAAGTGCTTTGGCGTCTACCGCATTATTCTGGGCATCGTGGTGCTCGCGTACTTCTTTGTTCTGGAGCCTATGCTCGGCCTGTAACTTGGTTGACGCTGCGCGGCGGCCAGAGCGCGGCGCACGGAGTCGTGGTGTGATTTGCATCGGTGTCCGCGCGGCTCGGTATACTGGTACGGCTCAAACTATGGCGCCGCCCGCAGGCGCGCCGTCCGTCAGATGAGGAGTCGCCCATGACCCAGCCCTTGCCCTGGGAAAAGAACGCCGCGGTACCCATGCCGCCCGCGCCGGAACCCGTGCCGCTCGATGCATACACCGCCCCCGCTGCGCCGGAGCCCGAGCTCGTTCCGCTCGACATCTACGATGCTCCCGCGCCGGCACCCAAGCCCGTCAAGCCGCTCGTCGACATCGACAGCCTTAATCCCGCCCAGCGCGAGGCCGTCCTGACCACCGAGGGCCCGTTGCTGGTCCTCGCCGGCGCAGGCTCGGGCAAGACTCGCGTCCTGACCTTCCGCATCGCGCATATGCTCGGCGACCTGGGTGTTAAGCCTTGGCAGGTTCTTGCCATCACGTTTACCAACAAAGCCGCGGCCGAGATGCGCGAGCGTCTGACGGCGCTCATTCCCAGCGGTACCCGCGGCATGTGGGTGTGCACCTTCCACGCCATGTGCGTGCGCATGCTGCGCGAGGACGCCGACCTGCTGGGTTACACCGGTCAGTTCACCATCTACGATGACGATGACTCAAAGCGCATGGTGCGTGACATTATGCAGGCGCTCGGCATCGAGCAAAAGCAGTTCCCCATCAACATGATTCGCAGCAAGATCAGTTCGGCCAAAAACGCCATGATCGGCCCCGAGGACATGCTCAAATCCGCCGATAGCCCCAACGACAAAAAGGCCGCGCAGGTCTACCTGGAGCTGGAGCGCCGCCTGCGCGCCGCCAACGCGATGGACTTCGACGATTTGCTCGTGCGCACACTCGAACTGCTGCGCACCCGCCCCGAGGTGCTCGACAAGTACCAGGAGCGCTTCCGCTACATTAGCGTCGACGAGTATCAGGACACCAACCACGTCCAGTACGAAATCGCCAACCTTCTGGCCGCCAAGTACCAAAACCTCATGGTTGTGGGCGACGATGACCAGTCCATTTACAGCTGGCGTGGCGCCGACATCACCAACATCTTGGACTTTGAGCAGGACTTTAAAAACTGCAAGACCGTTAAGCTCGAGCAGAACTACCGCTCTACGGGCCATATCCTAAACGCCGCCAACGCCGTGGTGCGCCACAACTCGCAGCGCAAGGACAAGCGCCTGTTTACGGCCGAGGGCGATGGCGAGAAGATTCAGGCCTTCCAGGCGAGCGACGAGCGCGACGAGGGCCGCTGGATTGCCGGTGAGATCGAGAAACTGCATGCCAAAGGCACGAGTTACGACGACATCGCCGTGTTTTATCGCACCAACGCCCAGTCGCGTATTCTCGAAGATATGTTCCTGCGCGCGGGCGTGCCCTACAAGATCGTGGGCGGCACTCGATTCTTCGACCGTGCCGAGATTCGCGACGTCATGGCCTACCTCAAGATGATCGTGAACCCGGCCGACGAGATGAGCGTCAAGCGCGTCATCAACACACCGCGCCGCGGCATTGGCTCCACCTCAATCCAAAAGATCGAGCAGCTGGCACGCGACAACCGTTGCTCGTTCTTCCAGGCTTGCGAGATCGCGTGCGCCGAAACCGGCATGTTTAGCGCCAAGGTACGCAACGGCCTGTCGAGCTTTGTCTCACTGGTACGCGAGGGCCGCCGTATGGACGGCGAGCTCAAGGACGTTGTCGAGATGATCGTCGATAAGACGGGCCTTCTGCAGGCGTTTCGCGCCGAGGGCACCATGGAATCTGAGAGCCGCGCCGAGAACATCCAGGAATTTCTGGGCGTTGCGGCCGAATTTGAGGAGACGCACGAGGATATCGAGGGTACGCTCGAGAGCCTAGAAGAGCTGCGCGCAGCCGGTGTTGCCGACGTGCCTGCCGGCGCCGAGCCCGAGCCCGTCGTGGTGAGCGTTTCTGCGCCCGAACCGGGGCCATCTGCCCCGGCATCCTCGTTTGAGGCGCTCGTCGGCGCCCGTGACGCCGCGGGCTCCAATCCGCTCGATGGCTTGGCCGCTCCGGCGCTGTCTCCGCAGGATGCCCTGGCCGCCGCCATCGCAGGCAACGCGTATGCCGCGCCGACGGAGCTGTCGGCGGGTGCCGTGCATGCCGGCGAGATCGAGCGTACCTACGGTCCGCTCACCTGTAAGGCGCTGCCGGCACTCATGGAGTGGCTGGCCTTGCGCTCCGACTTGGATTCCCTGGCCGGCGAGACGCATGCCATTACCATGATGACCATCCACTCCGCCAAGGGCCTGGAGTTTCCGGCGGTGTTCGTGGCCGGCATGGAGGAGGGTATCTTTCCGCACGTGCACGACTTTGGCGGCAGCGATGATCCGGGCAAGCTCGAGGAGGAGCGTCGCCTGGCCTACGTCGCCATCACGCGTGCCCGCAAGCGCCTGTTCTTGACCTATGCGGCCACGCGTCGCACCTACGGTTCGACCTCCGCCAACCCGCGTTCGCGCTTTCTCAACGAGATTCCGTTTGAGGATATCGAGTTTAGCGGTATCGGTTCTGCCGGTTTTGAGGGCACGGGCTGGGAGAAGCGCGGCGACCGTCGCGGCACCTTTGGCTCGGGCACGGGTTCGGATATGTATGGTGGCAAGGTGTTTGGTTCGCATACGCGCTCGACCGGCGGTTCCGGTTCGCGCGGCGGATCGAGCTTCGACGATTTCTTTGGCGGCAGCAGCTACGGGACCGAGCGCCATCGTGGGGTCTCGCCCGACGCCGGTCGCGTTGCCTCGACCTTTGGCTCGGGCGCACCGCGAGCCAAAAAGCCGTCGTCCAAGGTGTCCCCAACAGTGGAGCGCAAGGTCGATCGCGCCAGCGCGTCGCAGGACTTTGCCGCGGGCGATACCGTGAGTCATAAGACCTTTGGCACGGGTACCGTGATCTCGGTCGCTGGAGACATGATCGAGGTCCAATTCGAAAAGACCGGCCAGACCAAAAAGCTTATGAAGGGCTTCGCTCCGATCGTCAAGCTGTCGTAATCCCGGCGGACCCGGGCGGGCGTATGGGGCAACATCGCCTGCTCGGGCAGTCCTGCGCAAGACGGAGGCCACATTAAGTGGCCTCCTTTGCGTGCGGAACTCGCGATCGATGTTGCCCCATACGCCCGCCCAGGTCCTCGGGTAACGTTGCTGGACGAGCGTTGCTCTGCTCGTTCGCTTTTTGATCTGGAGAGCCGGGTGGGCTGATAGATAGATACGAGTAGGGGCTCTTCCGTACATGGTCGGGAGAGCCCCTTATTACGTTTCGGATTGTTTCTTATGACTTTGGGGATTGAGCGTTTTATACGATTCAGTATAATTTTAGATAGATACTAAAATGTAACTGAAATGAAAATGGTGAGTGGACATGCTGCTAAATTGTCTCCCTAAAAGACTCTTCTCTTTAGAGCTCGCCATCGACCCGGAGCTAGTTGAGATACAGATTCCTCGCATGTATCTCGAGCGCTATTCGCTTCGCTTAGCACGGCTCGGCATGTCTGAGCAAGGCCGTTTTATTGTTGCGGAACCAAAAGAACCGCCCAGTGTCATTTCGGCGCGAAATCTCGCCAATGCAGTGCGCAAGATAGATGCTCGCCCGGTGGCAATTTGCTGGGACGCTATGGATTTAGGCTTTATGCACGCGCTTTCTTCGGAGGGGATCGCATATATCCGAGATGAGCGAAATGCGTTTTTGCCGTTTATCGGAGCCGTTATTTCCGGTGAGGTGCTGGGTGCTTCTCCCGCTGCTCCGCTTTCGCCCCAATCTCAACGAATCGTCCTAAATCTCATCGCGGGACGATGGGTTGACTGCTCCGCCGGCGACCTAGCGCGTCTGTGTGGCAAAAGCGCGGCAAGCGTCAGCGGCTATCTTTCGGAAATCGCCGCTATTGCTCCTGGGTTGATTATGCGGGACGGCAAAAAGCGTATATTGTGCGATGCCGGGTTGTCGACCGAGACGCTGCTGGATGGGTTTGAGGACTATCTTCGCACGCCAGTTTTAGAGCGAATCCGGCTCAAGAAGGTTATCGAGAGAACAGAGCTACGTGCCGTTGACGCGCTGCTTTCCGGTATGTCTGCCCTTAGCTATATGTCTGACCTTGCTCATGAAGGCTCTGCTCCAACCATTGCTCTCGAAAAGAATCAGCTAGAGGACCTAAAAGAGCACATGGGTGACAGATGGCTGGAGGCCCAGTGGTACGAACCGGCTGCTGTCGAGATTGAGGTCTGGTCGTATCCCGTGGACGAGCCGTCCGATGTTAGTTTTGACACGACAGGTTTGCAATGTGTCGACCCGTTCTCCTTATACGTTGCCTTCGCAAAAGAGGATTACAAAGATGACCGTCTGCTCGATGCGGTCGAACAGCTCAGGAGGACGATATGCCAAAAGTGAGGGGGATAGAGCGATTTGCCGACGCCATGAGCAGCTGCAAAGGTGGTTACGTCCTTATTGGTGGAGGGGCCTGCAGCGTTCTATTTGACAGCGAAGGTGATTCATTCAGGGCTACCGAAGATTTGGATGTCGTCGTAATTGTTGATGGGGAAGGCGTTGAATTTGCCACTGCGTTGTGGGCGTTTATCAAAGCAGCTGGATACGAGATTGGAAAGGTCGGCGATGGAAAGTGCACTTACTATCGGCTCTGCTTGCCCAAAGGATCAAAGCGGGCCCTAGACTATCCCGGTCAAATTGAGCTATTTGCCCGACATCCTGATTTTGTGCTCGAAGACGAAACGAGCGAAGTGGCACCTCTTTCCTTTGACGGGGCCGTATCAAGTCTCTCGGCAATTATCCTCGACGATGGCTACTACGAATTTATTCGCGACAACGCAACGAACGTAGAGGGCATTACGTTGCTCGATGCACTCCATATCATTCCCCTCAAGATGCGTGCGCACATTGATATCAACAGAAGTTATGAAGAGGGACGTCGTTGCAACAACATTGATCGGCGGAAGCACCGTTCGGATGTTGCTCGACTTGCTGACTTGTTGTCGCCTTCGGCGCGTTTGGAGCTAACGGGGCAAATGAGGGTTGATGCGGAGGATTTTCTTACGGACTTTGCTTCGTATGTAAATCGGCAGACCAACCGTAAGGAAAGAGTGCGGCTTCAGGACACGCTATCGTTTCTCGAAAAGGTCTACCTATAGGCACCTTGAGCCGTTATGTATAGCAGGGGCTCCTCCGTTGATGAACGGGGGAGCCCCTTGTTGCTTTTTGATTGTCGTTACTAGCCAGAGGCTCGCCGGGATGGGGCGCGGGGTTTGGTCGATCGCGAGTTCCGTGCGAGCAGGACTGTCCGAGCAGGCGACCAAACCCCGCGCCCCATCCCGGCGAGCGCTCGGGGACCGGTAACTTACAGGTGCGAGACGATCAGTTCCATCTGGCCTTCGAGGTCGATGGAGCTGACGGTGCTGGGTGCCAGCAGATGGCTTCCCTTGTGGACGGGGTCGCCGCAGATGGTGCCTTCGCCGTCGATGACCGACAGGCACATGAAGGGCCAGCGCTGCTCCAAGGTCTTGCTGCCGTCGACGCGTACGCGATCGACGGTGTAGCAGGAGTTAGACTCGAGCTCGGTTACGCCGTTCACCTCGGGTGCGGCCACCGTGCCGTCGGTCGGAGCCTGAGCATCAAAGTCGATGCAGTCGAGGCTCTGCTCAATGTGCAGCAGACGCAGTTTGCCGTCGGTGCCGGGACGGTCGTAGTCGTACAGGCGATATGTCACGTCGCTTGACTGCTGCGTCTCCAAAATGAGCGTACCGGTCTTGATGGCGTGCACGGTACCGGAATCAATCTGGAAAAAGTCGCCCTTGTGGATCGGCAGCACGTTGAGCATGTCGTCCCAACGGCCCCCCTCGATCATCTGTGCGGCCTCGGCGCGGTCATGCGCGCGCTGGCCGACGATGATCGTGGCGCCGGGCTCGCAGTCCAGCACATACCAGCACTCGGTTTTGCCCAGGCTGCCGTTCTCGTGCTTGGCGGCGTACTCGTCGTTGGGATGAATCTGGATCGAAAGGTCGTCCTTGGCGTCCAGAATCTTAACGAGCAGCGGGAACTCCTTGCCCTCGCACCTGCCAAAGAGCTCGCGGTGCTCGGCCCACAGCCACGACAGCGTGTGGCCGGCATACGGGCCCTCCGCAATCTGGCAGTCGCCGTTGGGGTGGGCCGAGATGGCCCAACACTCACCGATGGGTCCATCGGGAATGTCGTAGCCAAATACGGTTTCGAGCTGGCGGCCGCCCCAGATCTTCTCGTGGAAGATCGGCGTCAGTTTAATCAAATCGGACATATTCATACCCCATTGTGTTGCGCGGGCGTTGCACAAACAGCTCAAAACGAGCGCCCGCATGACTACAAAAACCTATGCCAACGTTACGTTGTGCAACTCAAAGCGGTCGCCAACGTTGCGCGAGACCGAATACTCAAAGGCCGCGCCGCTGTCCAAAAAGCCAATCTGGTTGAGCTCGAGTAGGGGAGAGCCAGGTTTGGTGTCCAGGCGCTCGGCTTCTTCCTCGGTTGCTGCCACGGCGCGAATGGTACGGTGGAAGCTCGAGATCTTCAGCCCACATTGCTCGCGGACAAAGCGGTAGACCGATCCGTACAGGTCCTTCTTTTTAAGGCCCGGAATCAGCTCGAGGGGCATGTAGGTGTACTCGATAACGATGGGCTTCTCATCGGCCTGACGCACGCGCACGATGTGATAGGCAAAGTCATCCTCGGCAATTCCCAGCTGGGCTGCGATGTTCGCTGGTGGATTAACAATCGAGAAATCATAGACCACCGAGGTCACCTTCTCCCCGCGGTGCTCATACGAAAAGCCCTGGGCACGGTCGTTTTTGCCCTGGAAAAACGCTTGGCCGGGAAGCCCCGCCGTGTCCTTAACGTAGGTACCCGATCCACGACGGCTGGTAACAAGACCTTCCTCGGTGATTTGCTCGATAGCTCGTTTGACGGTGATTTTGGAAACGCTATAGAGCTCGCAGAACTCAACGACGGTGGGAAGCTTGTCGCCTGGTTTAAGAGCGCCATCCTCAATACTTCGACGAATATCTGCAGCTATCGCCTCGTATTTGGGAATCATGGAACCTCCTTTCCAACTTGATTGAGTATAAAAGAAAGTATACTCAACACCTAAGTATCCCTATTGAGTCATTGAAAAGTTCGATAGATATATTACTAAAAGTCGCTTTGCGCTAAAAATAAAAGCGCTCTAAATAAATATACATTCGAATAATGTCGTGTTGAGAAATCTAATCGGTCCGAGGACGGGGCCGAACCGATTTAGCACCCAGCGAACCGAATCCTGTATTCTGCATTTCCCCAGATAAAACCTACCAAAACAAACCTGTCCCTTTTTGGTAGGTTTTTGCCTTGGGAGCGGTACCATACAGACAATGTTTAAACGAGAAAGGCGGGCCCCTATGGAACCTAAGCAGTACTACATCGGCATCGACGTCGGCGGCACTTCGGTTAAGGAGGGCCTGTTCGACGGGGATGGCAACCTGCTTGCGAAGGTCAGCGTGCCCACGCCTCCCATCGTTGACGCTGCGGGCTTTGCCGCGGTGACCGAGGCTATCGACCAGGTGGTCGCCAAGGCACAGATTCCGCGCGCCTTTGTGGCGGGCATTGGCCTTGCTGTTCCGTGCCCCATTCCGGCAGCGGGCGATGCCAAGGTCAAGGCCAACATTGCCATTAACCTGCCCGAGTTGAAGATCGCCATTCAGGAGCACTGCCCCGATGCGGTCGTTAAGTACGAGAACGATGCCAACGCCGCTGCCATGGGCGAGGCTTGGCTCGGTTCTGCCAAGGACGTGCAGAATGTGGTGATGGTCACCATCGGTACCGGCGTGGGCGGCGGCGTTATCGTCAACGGCGATGTGGTGTCGGGTGTTGTGGGCGCCGGCGGCGAGATTGGCCATATGTGCCTGAATCCGGCTGAGGAGCGCACTTGCGGCTGCGGTGGCCATGGCCACCTGGAGCAGTATTCCAGCGCCACCGGCGTGGTGAGCAACTACCTTGCCGAGTGCAAGAAGGCGGGCGTCGAGCCCATCGAGCTCACCGGCCCCTCCGATTCCAAGGACGTGTTCCAAGCCTGCCGCGAGGGTGATAAGCTCGCGCTGGCCGCGGCCGATACCATGGCCGACTATCTCGGCCGCGCCCTGGCGCTTATTGCCAACGTGGTCGATCCCGAGATGTTCCTGATCGGCGGCGGCGCCTCCGCCTCGGCCGATGTCTACCTCGATAAGGTTCGCGAGTACTTCCAGCGCTACGCGCTTTCCGCCTCGCGCGAGACGCCCATTAAGGTTGCCTCGCTCGGAAACGACGCCGGCATCATCGGTTCTGCCTACGTAGCCCTGCGCGCTGCCGGCAAATAGCTGGTGCAAGGGGGCCAGGTTACTTTGCACCAACATGGTGCAAAAGGGACAGCCTTGGCCCCCATACCTGCCACAAAATATGCCGTGGCCCTTCCGTCCCCAAAGGCCAGCTGCCAGCGTGCTACCATAGCTACGTCTAAGTACACATACCAAGTGGAGGATACCCATGGCAAACGTTCTTGTCTTTGGTCACCAGAACCCCGATAACGACGCCATCATGAGCGCCGTCGTTCTGTCTCAGCTGCTCAACCAGGTTGAGTATGCCGGCAACACCTATGAGGTCTGCGCTCTTGGTCAGCTTCCGGCAGAGTCCGCCAAGCTGCTCGCAGACGCCGGCATTGCCGAGCCCCGCATGATTGAGTCCGTCGAGGCCGGCCAGCTTGTCGTTCTCACCGACCACAACGAGTCCGCCCAGTCCGTCGCCGGCCTTAAGGACGCCACGGTCTTTGGCGTCGTTGACCATCACCGCATCGGCGACTTTGAGAGCGCCGGCCCGCTGCACTACATCTGCCTGCCCTGGGGTTCCAGCTGCACCATCGTCACTAAGCTCGCCGGCGTGCTCGGCGTTGAGCTTTCCGACGTTCAGGCCAAGCTGCTGCTCTCGGCCATGATGACCGACACGCTCATGCTCAAGAGCCCCACCACCACCGATGTCGACCGCGCCGTCGCCGCCAAGCTCGGCGAGCAGGTGGGCGTCGACCCGGTCAAGTTTGGCATGGAGGTCTTCCTCACCCGTCCGTCCGGCTCCTTCACCGCAGCCGAGATGGTCGGCAACGACATCAAGATGTTCGAGCCCGCCGGCAAGAAGCTGCTCATCGGCCAGTACGAGACCGTCGACAAGAGCCGTGCGCTCGGCATGATCGACGAGATCCGCGAGGCCATGCGCGCCTACGCCGCCGAGAAGGGTGCCGACGGCATCGTCCTGTGCATCACCGACATCATGGAGGAGGGCTCGCAGGTCCTGCTCGAGGGCGAGACCGAGGCCGCTCAGAAGGGCCTGGGCATTGCCGACGAGCACGACGGCGTCTGGATGCCGGGCGTCCTCTCCCGTAAGAAGCAGGTCGCTGCCCCCATCATGGCCGCCTGCTAGGTTTTGTAGCCTGCTACGACCGGACCGCGGACGCCCCGCGCTCCGGTCGTTTTTTGTGCGCGGGACCGCGTCCCCTATTGGACAGGGGCGCCCGTACCGTTGGGCAAATAATGTTCAACCTGTGGTTCCGCTTTTCGGCCACGCCTGCGTGCTTGTCGTGCAGGGTAGGCTAGATGCAAGCGTAATACGTTGGAGCGCGGTGCCGCCACTTGGGCGGGCCGTGCTTTTTTAAGACGGGAGCTTTCCCGTGAAAGGAGCCGCCCATGGCAGCAACTGAGCAGCTGTTCAACGTTCGTGAGCGCAAGCGCTTTGAACGTCATGACATCTGGGAGCGCATCGCCGAGAACGGCACGATTTCCGCCGCCGTCATGGTCATCGCCGCCATCGCCGCCGTTATCTGCGCCAACACCGATGTCTACGAGGCTATCCATCACTTTTTGGAGACCCCGCTGTATGTGGGTCTGGGCAACCTTGCGGCTGGCCTTACCGTCGAGCTTTTCGTCAACGACTTTCTCATGGCGATCTTCTTTTTGTTGGTGGGCATTGAGCTTAAGTACGAGATGACGGTCGGCGAGCTCAAGAATCCGCGTCAGGCCATGCTTCCCATGCTGGCAGCCGTGGGCGGCGTCGTCGTTCCCGCCTGCATCTACCTGATCTTTAACCATGCCGGCGCCCGCAACGGTTGGGCCATCCCCATGGCAACCGATATTGCCTTTGCGCTGGGCGTGCTGTCGCTTTTGGGCAACCGCGTGCCCAACGGCGTGCGCGTGTTCTTCTCGACGCTCGCCATCGCCGACGACCTCATCTCCATCGCCGCCATCGCCATTTTCTACGGCCAGAGCCCCAGTCCGTTTTGGCTGGGTGCCGCTGCAGTTGTGACCTGCGCACTTGTGTGGCTCAACAAGACTCAGCATTATCGCCTTGCCCCGTACTCGGTGCTTGGTCTGCTGCTGTGGTTTTGTATGTTTAAGAGCGGCGTGCACGCCACGCTTGCCGGTGTCATCCTGGCCTTCACCATCCCGGCCAAGTGCGGTGTTAAGCTCGATAGCCTTACCGATTGGCTAGGCGAGTACCTGCCGTTGCTCGACGACCGTTACGACGACGAGGCGCACATCCTGGGCCAGCACGACTTTACCCTTTCGACCACCAAGGTCGAGCGTGTCATGCACCGTGTGACCCCGCCGCTCATCCGCATGGAGCGCCTGATCTCCACGCCGGTCAACTTTGTGATCCTGCCGATCTTTGCGTTTGTCAACGCGCAGGTTCGCCTTGTGGGCGTGGACATGAGCGTGCTGCTTACCGACCCGGTGACCCTCGGCGTGTACTTTGGCATGCTGCTGGGTAAGCCGATCGGTATCTTTGGCGTGACGTTTGCCCTGGTCAAGCTTAAGGCTTGCGAGCTGCCTCATAACGTTAACTGGCATATGATCGCCGGCGTGGGCATTTTGGGTGGCATCGGCTTTACCATGTCGATCCTCATCAGCGGCCTCGCCTTCCCGACGGCCCAGTTCGAGGTTCTGGCCGCCAAGGCCGCCATTCTTGCCGGTTCTGTTACCGCGGCCGTGCTGGGCATGGTCTACATGAGCGTGGTCTGCAAGCACCCTTCGCCCAAGGACGAGTAGGAGCGCGAAAACCGGGGCCGGACATGCCCCGGATGCCCTCGTGTGAAAAAACGCCGTTTGTGAGCACTGTCACAAACGGCGTTTCATTTATTTGCCATTTTTATTCCACGGTGCCGTAGACGGCGCCCCAGCCGTGGGCGGCAAGGGCCGAGTTAAGCTGGTCGCAAAGCGATTGGCGGTCGTAGTGGCCGGGCGGCAAAAGATTCACGATTTCCATGAGATCGGGCGCCAGGTCCAAGATCTCCGCCTGAACGATTAGATCCAGGCGGTCAATGGCCTTACGGCCATAAAACAAGCCGTCGACCAGACGCTGCAGGTCTCCGAACTCCTCGGCTTGAAAAGAGCCGTATTCCATACTGCCTCCTTGGATGTGCCATGCGGCTATACGGGTCATACGGTGGATATCGTAATTCATTGCGATGGACTTAATCTATCACGGCTTCATACCGTTGCGGCGGTAGCGGTCTATACTTAGACAAACTGCAACGTCCCGCTTTGCGAAAGGTCGCACCCATGCAGACGATCTACCAGAAGATGGAAACCACCGAACTCGATGCCGCCATCGAGGCGCTCAAAGCCGAGGTTGCCGAGGTCAAGGCCAAGGGCCTGGCGCTCGACATGGCGCGCGGCAAGCCGTCGCCCTCCCAGGTGGACATCTCGCGCCCCATGCTCGATATCCTCAATGCCGACGCCGATCTGCACGACGGTAACGTCGACTGCTCCAACTACGGCTGCTTTGAGGGCATCCCCTCGGCACGCAAGCTGGCGGGGGAGTTCCTGGGTTGCCCCGCCGATCAGACACTCGTACTGGGTTCGTCGAGCCTTTTGATCGAGCACGATATCGCCGGTATGTTCTGGCGCTGCGGCTCGTGCGGCAGCGAGCCTTGGGAGGCTTATGAGGCCGCGCACGACGGTAAGAAGGTCAAGTTCCTGTGCCCGGTTCCCGGCTACGACCGTCATTTTGGCATCACCGCCGACCTGGGTATCGAGAACGTCCCCGTCGCGATGACCGGCAGCGGCCCCGACATGGACGAGGTAGAGCGCCTGGTTGCCGCCGACGACTCCATCAAGGGCATCTGGTGCGTGCCCAAGTATTCCAACCCCACGGGCATCACCTTTAGCGAGGACACCGTGCGCCGCTTGGTCGAGATGCCCACGGCCGCGCCCGATTTTCGCATCTTTTGGGACAACGCCTACTGCGTGCACGACCTGTACGACGAGACCGACGAGCTCGCCAACATCTTCGATCTTGCCCGCGCGGCGGGTACCGAGGACCGCGTGGTGGCATTCGCCTCGACGTCCAAGATCACCTTCCCGGGCGCGGGCATCGGCTTTATCGGTGCGAGTCCCGCGGTCATCGCGGAGTTCTCCAAGCGCCTGAAGGCCGGTCTTATCAGCGCCGACAAGCTCAACCAGCTACGCCACGTGCGCTTCCTTCCCACCATCGAGGCGGTCAAGAAGCACATGAAAAAGCATGCCGAGTTCTTGCGTCCGCGCTTTGAGGCCGTCGAGCGCAAGCTCACTGAGGGCCTGGGCGATACGGGTTGCGCTACTTGGACGCATCCCCGCGGCGGCTACTTTGTGAGCTTTGATGGCCCCGAGGGCTCGGCCCAAAAGGTCGCCGCGCTTTGCGCCGACCTGGGTGTCAAGCTCACGCCGGCAGGTGCCACCTGGCCTTATGGCAAGGATCCGCGCGACACCAACATCCGCATCGCGCCGAGTTATCCCACGGTCGAGGACCTGGAGGCCGCACTCGACGTGCTGGTGCTGGCCGTCAAGCTTGTCGCTGCCGAGCTTGCTCGTGCCGAGCGCGCCTAACGCGTAGGGCCCCGCAAATCCGCGTCCAGTACCATCCGCACTCTCGATACGCAAAGGAGCGTATACATGGATTTGGGTATTTCCACCAACCCCACGCCGGAGCTCTACACCATCAGGGTGACCGGTGAGATTGATATCTCTAACGCCGACAGCTTGCGTAACGCCATCGACTTGGCGCTCGAGCAGCCCACCGAGGCCGTTGAGCTCGACTTTGCCCAGGTGAGCTATATCGACTCGACAGGTATTGGCGTACTTGTGGGCGCCGCGCACCACGCAGCCGATCACGACAAGCGGTTTGGCTGCGTCAACGTGCAGCCCCCGGTGATGCGCGTGGTTCAGTTGCTGGGTGTCGACCAGGAGATTTCAATTACGGCGGCATAAGCCCTGCCCCAAAAAGGGCGTGCCGTTTGGTATATGTTTGTGATGCGCTCGGATGTTTTGACGTCCGGGCGCTATACTTGACCGAATGAATAGACGAGTTCCGGCCGAATGGCGCGGTGCGGGCTCGACTCACATCGAGCCTTGGAGGTATGTGTGTTTGGTATTGGAGAGGGTGAGCTCGCGATCATCGTGGTCTTCGGCTTTTTGCTGTTTGGCCCGGATAAGCTCCCGCAGATGGGCCGCACGATCGGCCGTGCCATCCGTCAGTTCCGCGAGACGCAGGAAAAGATGACGGCTGTTGTTCAGTCCGAGATTATCGATCCGGTAAGCGAGGCCGCTTCGGCTCCGGTCAAGCCCAAGAAGGCTGCCGTCGACGACGATTCCGATGCGGACGAGGATGCCGTCGAGACGGCCGCGCCCGCAAAGAAGGAGACCTTTGCCGAGCGCCGTGCCCGCCTTGCCGCCGAGAAGGCCGCGAGTGAGGGTGCTGACGAGGACGAAGGTGCTGCTGGTGAGGCTGAGGGCGCCGAGTCTGCCGCTGCCGCCGTCGAGCCCGAGCCTGCTGCAGAGCCGGAGCCCGAGCCCGAGCCGGCAGAGCCCACGACGGCTGACCTCTACGCCCGTCGTCCCCGCAAGCGCAAGGCCGTCGTCGACCAGCTCGCTCGCGAGCTCGAGGCCGAGGACGACGCCGCTGCCGCCCATGCCCCGAAGGGAGGCGATGAGTAATGCCTATCGGACCTGCGCGCATGCCGCTCTTCGATCATCTGGGTGAGCTCCGTCGTCGCCTGACCATCGTGGTCGTGTCAGTCTTTGCCGCCGCCATCGTGCTGTATTTCGCCACGCCCGTGGTGCTCGACATCCTGGAAGACCCCATCCGCTCCTTTGTGCCGGACGGTAAGTTCTACATCACCACCACGCTCGGCGGCTTTGGTCTGCGCTTTTCGCTGGCTCTCAAGATGGCCGTTGTCATGTGCACGCCTATGATCATTTGGCAGATTCTGGCGTTTTTCCTGCCGGCGCTTCGCCCCAACGAGCGCAAATGGGTTGTGCCCACGGTGCTCGCCTCGACGGTGCTGTTCTTCCTGGGCGCAATCTTTTGCTACTTCATCATCATCCCTGCGGGCTTTGAGTGGCTCATCGGCGAAACCTCGGCCGTCGCTACGGCGCTGCCCGATCTGGAGAACTACGTCAACATGGAGCTGCTCTTTATGATCGGCTTTGGCGTGGCGTTTGAGCTGCCGCTCATCATCTTCTACCTGTCTGTCTTCCATATCGTGTCCTATGCGGCCTTCCGCGGTGCCTGGCGTTACGTATACGTTGGCCTGCTTGCGGGCTCGGCTGTGATTACGCCCGACGGCTCGCCCGTTACGCTGGGTCTCATGTATGGCGCCCTGCTCTCGCTCTACGAGATTTCGCTCGCCATCGCCCGCGTGGTCATTACCGCGCGCGATGGCAAGGAGGGCTTGTTTGTGAGCCGTCTGGATCTGTTCTCGAACGACGACGAGGACGACGACGAGGAGTAAATCCGTATGCACGAGGTTGGCATTGTCAACGGCATACTCGATACAGTGATTCGCGCGGCGCGTGGGGCGGGGGCCTCGCGCGCTGTTTTGGTAACGCTGCGCATTGGGGATATGACCGAAGTTGTGCGTGAGGCGCTCGACTTTGCGTGGGAGACGTTTCGCGACGAGGACATGCTCACGCGCGGCTGCGAGCTTGCCGTGGAGGAAGTCCATCCACAAAGCGAGTGCCTGGACTGCCGCGAGGTCTTTGAGCACGACCGCTTCCATTGCCGCTGTCCTCAGTGTGGCGGCACCAACGTGCGCCTGCTGCACGGCCGTGAGCTCGACATCGCCAGCATCGAGATCGAAACCCCCGACAATTAACCAGCCTGCCATTTGGGGACGGGGTATAAATGGTAGAAGTAAGGAGTGCCGAGTATGGCCGAGAAAACTATTGATATCGCATCGCCGATTCTGTCGCGCAATGAGCGCCTGGCAGATCAGCTGCGCCAGCGATTCAAAGAGACAGGCACCTATGTGATCAATGTGCTGTCGAGTCCCGGCTCTGGTAAGACCACCACGATTCTGGGCACCAACGAGCGCCTGCGCGACAAAGCCGGCCTGCGCTGTGCCGTCATCGAGGGCGATATCGCCTCGGATGTCGACGCCATCACCATGAAGGAAGCCGGCATGCCCGCCATTCAGATCAACACGGGCGGTCTGTGCCACCTCGAGGGCAACATGATCATGAAGGCCGTTGACGCGTTCGACCAGGCAGTGGGCCTTCAAAACATCGATGTTATCTTTATCGAAAACGTGGGCAATCTGGTCTGTCCGGTCGACTTTGACCTGGGCGAGAACCTGTCCATCATGATTCTCTCGGTGCCCGAGGGCGACGACAAGCCCATTAAGTACCCGGGCATCTTCCAGCACGCTGGCGCACAGCTGCTCAACAAGGTCGATGTGGCCCCGGCTTTCGATTTTGACATGGATAGGTATACTAAGACACTCGATGACCTCAATCCGCAGGCGCCGCGGTTTGCCGTGAGCGCACGCAAGGGCGAGGGCATGGATGCCTGGTGCGATTGGCTCATCGGGCAGATCGAACAAACAAGGGCGTAAGTCGGCCGTCGTACGTGCGGGCGCAGCCGCAGACACACGAGATAGGAGCCTCTTTTGAAGCTCATCATCGCCGAGAAAAACGACGCCGCGCGCCAGATTGCCGAGCGTCTTTCCACGGGCAAGCCCAAAAAGGACAAGGTGTACAACACCGCCATCTACCGTTTTGAGTGGAAGGGCGAGGAGTGCGTGACAATCGGCCTTGCCGGTCACATCCTTGCGCCCGATTTTTGCGACAGCGTGCTGTTCGATAAAAAGCTGGGTTGGTATTCGGTCACCGAGGACGGCGAGATGCTGCCGGCCGACATACCCGATGGCCTGGCGCGTCCGCCCTATGACACCAAGCGCAAGCCGTTCCTTGCCGATGGCATCTCCATCAAGGGTTGGAAGCTCGAGAGCCTGCCTTACCTCACCTGGGCGCCCGTCATCAAGCTGCCGGCCGAGAAGGAGCTCATTCGCTCGCTCAAGAACCTCGCTAAAAAGTCCGACAGCGTCATCATCGCCACGGACTTCGACCGCGAGGGCGAGCTGATCGGCTCGGACGCTCTCAACAAGGTGCGCGAGGTTGCGCCGGACTTGCCGGTTGCCCGCGCCCAATACTCTTCGTTTACCAAGGCCGAGATCACGCACGCCTTCGATAACCTCGTCTCGCTCGACCAGAACCTGGCCGATGCCGGCGAGAGTCGTCAGCACATCGACCTCATTTGGGGTGCGGTGCTCACGCGCTACCTGACGCTCGCCAAGTTTGGCGGCTTTGGCAACGTGCGTTCTGCCGGCCGCGTGCAGACCCCGACGCTCGCCTTGGTGGTCGAGCGCGAGCGCGAGCGCATGGCGTTTGTGCCCGAGGACTACTGGCAGATTCGCGGCATGGCTGCCGCGCAGGCTGCTGCCGAGGACGACCGCTTTAAGATCGCGCACAAGACGGCGCGTTTTACCGACAAGGATGCTGCCGAGATGGCGTACGGCCATGTCGACGGCGTTGCGACGGCAACCGTCGCTGCGGTGACCAAGCGCTCGCGCAAGCAGCAGCCGCCCACGCCGTTTGCGACCACCTCGCTGCAGGCTGCCGCTGCGGCCGAGGGCATCTCGCCCGCACGCACCATGCGCATCGCCGAGTCCCTCTACATGGCGGGTCTTATCAGCTATCCGCGTGTCGACAACACCGTGTACCCCGCGACGCTCGATCTGGGCGCCGTGGTGAGTGACCTGGCAAAGATCAACCCGGCGCTGGCGCCCGTATGCAAAAAGGTGCTCGCCGGTCCCATGAAGCCCACGCGCGGCAAGGTCGAGACCACCGACCACCCGCCTATCTACCCCACGGGCGAGGGCGATCCGTCCACGCTCGACGGTGGCCAGCGCAAGCTCTACGACCTCATCGCTCGCCGCTTCCTGGCGACGCTTATGGGCCCCGCCACCATCGAGAACACCAAGCTCGAGCTCGACGTGAACGGCGAGCCGTTCGTGGCCTCGGGCGACGTGCTCGTGACCCCTGGCTTCCGCGAGGCCTATCCGTACGGCCTTAAGCGCGACGAGCAGATGCCGCCGCTGGAGCAGGGCGATACGGTCGACGTGTTCGACATTAAGCTCGAGGCCAAGCAGACCGAGCCGCCCGCACGCTACAGCCAGGGCAAGCTCGTGCAGGAGATGGAAAAGCGCGGCCTGGGCACCAAGTCCACGCGCGCGAGCATCATCGAGCGCCTGTACGCCGTGCGCTACCTCAAAAACGATCCCGTGGAGCCGAGTCAGCTGGGTATCGCCATCATCGATGCACTGTCGCAGTTTGCCCCGCGTATCACGAGCCCCGATATGACCAGCGAGCTCGACGGCGACATGACCCGCGTGGAGCGCGGCGAAGATACCGAAGAGCATGTCGTGACGCACTCGCGCGCGCTGCTGGCCGGCGTGCTCGATGAGCTGCTCAAGCATACGCAGGAGCTGGGCGACGCCATCAGCGATGCCGTCACGGCCGATGCGCGCGTGGGCGCTTGTCCCAAGTGCGGCAAGGATCTGGTTATGAAGACGAGCGCCAAGACCCGCGGCAGCTTTATCGGCTGCATGGGCTGGCCCGACTGCGACGTGACCTATCCGGTGCCGAGCGGCGTCAAGGTGAGCCCGCTCGAGGGCGAGGCTGCCGTGTGTCCCGAATGCGGCGCACCGCGCATTAAGTGCCAGCCGTTCCGCCAGAAGGCTTTCGAGATCTGCGTGAACCCCACGTGTCCCACCAATTACGAGCCCGACCTTAAGGTGGGCGAGTGCAAGGTGTGCGCCGAGGCCGGACGCCATGGCGATCTGATTGCGCACAAGAGCGAGAAGAGCGGCAAGCGCTTTATCCGCTGCACCAACTATGACGATTGCGGCGTGAGCTATCCGCTGCCGGCGCGTGGCAAACTCGGGGCGACGGGCGAGACCTGCCCCGAGTGCGGCGCTCCCATCGTGGTGGTCAACACGGCGCGCGGTCCGTGGCGCATCTGCGTGAACATGGACTGCCCGACCAAGGAGAAGAAGCCCGCCCGCGGCCGCAAGACCACGACTAAGGCGAGCACGGCAAAGAAGGCCACGGCGGCAAAGAAGACGACTGCCAAGAAGGCTGCCGCGAAAAAGACGACCACAAAGAAGGCGGCCGCCAGCAAGTAGCGGCGCAGCCGAAACATTGCCCAAAACAAAAACGGGCGAGGGTCCCATGATCCTCGCCCGTTTATTGTTCGGCAGTTAGGGACGTTCCTTTTCTACCGGCAGTTTAGGAACGTCCCTAACTGCCAGCTCGGGAACGACAAAACGCTAGTTCACCTCGACGGGTTTGGCGCTGGGATAGCGGTCCTCAAAGTCCAAGCGATACTTGTTGCTGCTGGTTCCCGGCTCGTTGTCGCGTGCCAGCGGCGCCACGATTTCGTCCTTATGGTCCGAGGGCTTTGCGTACTTTAGGCTGATCTCCCAGGCATCGCAGATCGCGTCGATGCGGTGATCAAGGTCGTCATACAGGGCAATGATGTCTTTCCAGGAGTGGTAGTTCTTGGAGCTCATGGGGACGTCCAGGTCCTCGACGATATCGTAATACTGCTCGATGGTCTCCTCCGTGCGCTCGGCGACGTCGGCGAGATTTTGACGGGTGGTGCGATCTTCTTCCAGATAGCTACCATTGAAGGCCTGCGCGCAGGCGCGGACCTGGCTATCGAGGTCCTCGAGCAGGTCGTAGTATTCGCTCAGGCGACGGTAGAGGTTCTGCTCGGAGAGGGTTGCTTCGCCGCCAGCCTCGTCCTCGTCGTCATCGTCATCGTCGTAAAGGCTATTGGGGTCGCCGAGGGGCTTGAGGTCATCATCGTCAACATCGTGGTGCAGCTTGGTAACCTCGGCAGTCGTCTGCGTGGCGGAGTTGTCGAACGGTTTGATCACAAAGAAGATGACCAGGGCGATGATGATTGCCACCAGCGCAACGATAACGGCGACAAGCGCCCCGGTGCCGCTCTTTTTGGGAGCGGGGGTCTGTGGCGAAGCAGGCGCGTATGCGGGAGCCGGCTGCTGTTGGTGCGAGCCGCTCGTGACGGGTATGCACTGCGTGGTCTCGACGGCCGCGGGGCTTGCGGCGGGGTCGGGGCGATAAGCGAGGGGATCGTCCGCCTTGGCTTGCGGCGTATCAAAGGGCCCGGTCTGCTCAAAAGCGGGCTGGCTATCGCTCGCGGCTGTTTGCTCAACGGGTGCACCGCACGAGGTGCAGAACTTGGCATTATCTGCAAGAAGCTTGCCGCACGAGACGCAATACCGAGACATTGCCACTCCTTTCGCCACATTTCAATGCCATACGACGATTATACCAAGCATCCAAAATTCCCCATCATAAGTTGCGGTGAAATAGGGACTGTTTGGCGGTCTTAGAGCTTCAGTCAGCCCCTATTTCACCGCAACTTTGGAAAGGCACCTTTAGTCATTGGGGACGTTCTTAAACGACCAGTCAATTAAGAACGTCCCCAATGACTAGGTTGGATTTGGGGTGCGCCTGCCCCTGGGGTATCATGATTTGGTTGATATATCTGCATTTACGCGCCTTGTAGGAAGGGACTGCGCCCATGGCTTTTGAGCCCGCTCAACATAGCTTTATCACGCTCGAGGGCGTCGATGGTGCCGGTAAGTCCACGCAGGCGCGCCTGCTGGCCCGTGCGCTCGAGCTCGCTGGCTACCAGGTCGTGACCCTGCGTGAGCCGGGTGGTACCGCCATTAGTGAAAAGATCCGTGCCCTGCTGCTCGACCCCGCCAATACGGCGATGGGGGATACCTGCGAGCTGCTGCTCTACGAGGCCGCACGCGCCCAGCTGGTGCACGAGGTCATAGCTCCCGCCCTTGCGGCCGGCAAGGTGGTCCTGTGTGACCGCTTCTATGATTCCACGACCTGCTACCAGGCGTTTGCCGACGGCCTCGATCGCCAGATGGTACGCGACGCCAACAACCTTGCTGTCGCGGGGACGCACCCGGCGCTCACGCTCGTCTATCACATCACGCCCGAGCAGGCGGCGCTGCGCATGTCCGCCCGTGGTGCGGTCGACCGCATGGAGGCCAAGGGCATGGCGTTCCAGGAGCGCGTTTACCAGGGATTTAGTGCCATTGCCGCCGAGGAGCCAGATCGCGTGAAGCTCATCGACGCCACCGCTTCCATCGAGGACGTCTTCGCGCAGACGGTCGAGCAGGTTCGCGCGTACGGTCTCGACATTTCCCAGGACGCCGTCACCGCCACGCTTGCCCAGGAGGCCGAGTAACATGGCCCCCGCTCAGGCAAGCCTGCTGGCCAAGCTCGACACCCAAGAGCGCGTACGCGATTTTTTGACCAACGCCGTCGCCAGCGGCCGCGCATCGCACGCCTACCTGTTTTTGGGCGCTCCCGGTGCCGGCAAGCTCGATGCCGCCTGGGCGCTCGCCCAAGCCTTCCTGTGCGAGCAGGACGGCTGCGGCTCATGCGATAGCTGTGTGCGTGTCGCCCGCCATACGCACCCCGACGTGCACTATTACACGCCCGAGAGCGCCACGGGCTACCTCATCGCCCAGACCCGCGAACTGCTCGACGACGTGCCGCTGGCGCCCATCCGTGCCAAGGCCAAGGTCTACATCATCGACCGTGCCGAGCAGCTGCGCGCCAACACCGCCAACGCACTGCTCAAGACGCTCGAGGAGCCGCCCGAGGGCGTTATGTTTATCTTGCTGGGCACCTCGGCAGACGTGATGTTGCCCACCATCGTGAGCCGCTGCCAGTGCGTGCCGTTTCGGCTGGTGTCGCCCGCCGTGGCCACGAAGGCCGTGAGCCGCGCGACGGGCCAGGATCTCGCACGCTGTCGCATGGCGGTCGCCGTGGCGGGGAGCCCCACGCGCGGCATCGAGTTCCTTAAGAGCGCCGAGCGCCAGGATGCTCGCCGCCAGATGATCCGCGCCATCGATTCGCTCATCGCCGCCGACGAGGCCGATGTACTCAGCCGCGCCAAGTCGCTCATCGTCGCCGTTAAGGCTCCGCTCGCCGAGGTCAAGTCCACGCAGGAAAAGGTGCTCGAGCAAAACGCCGATTATCTGTCGCGTGGAGCATTGAAGCAGCTTGAGGACCGCAACAAGCGCGAACTCAATGCGCGCGAGCGTTCGGGTATCATGGAAGCGCTGGCGAGCGCGCGGACGCTCATGCGCGACGTGCTGCTGACGCTTCAGGATGAGGCGGCAGACATTGTGAACGCGGACGTGCGCGACACGATCGGGCGGCTTGCCGCCGCGACGAATGTTGCGGGTGCCACCCGGGCGCTCGAGGCGGTCGCGACCGCCGAGCGCAACATTGCCAGAAACGTTACTCCCCAGCTGGCCATCGAGGTCATGCTGTTCGATATCAGGAAGGCACTGAAATGCCGTTAGTCGTACCCGTTAAGTTTACCTACGCCTCGCGCGACCTGTGGTTTGACCCGCAGGATCTGGATATCCTCGAGGCCGATTATGCCATTTGCTCCACCGAGCGCGGAACCGAGATCGGCCTGGTCACGGCCGATCCCTTCGAGGTGCCGCAAGACGAGATCGGTCAGCCGCTCAAGCCCGTGCTGCGTGTGGCGAGCGATATCGACCTGCAGCTTGCCGACGACCTGGCCATCCAGGGCGATGAGGCCATGGTCGATTTCCGCCGTCTGGTCAAAGATCTCGACCTCGAGATGAAGCCGGTGGGTGTCGAATACCTGTTTGGCGGCGAGAAAGCCGTGTTCTACTTTGCGGCCGAGGAGCGCGTCGATTTTCGTCAGCTCGTCAAGGACCTGTCCTCGACGCTGCACATTCGCGTTGACATGCGCCAGATTGGCGTGCGCGACGAGACCCGCTTGGTGGGCGGCTATGCCCAATGCGGACAGGAGCTCTGCTGCACGCGCTTTGGCGGACAGTTTGAGCCCGTCTCGATTCGCATGGCAAAAGAGCAGGACCTGCCGCTCAATTCGTCTAAGATCAGCGGCGTGTGCGGCCGCCTGATGTGCTGCCTGCGCTATGAGTTCGAGGCGTACAAGGACTTTAAGAGCCGCGCGCCCAAAAAGAAGACGCTCATCGATACGCCGCTCGGCAAGGCGCGTATCCAGGAATATGACACGCCGCGTGAGCAGCTGGTGCTGCGCCTGGAGAACGGTAAAGTCTTTAAGGTCAACTTGGCCGATATGACGTGCTCGGAGGGCTGCAAAAAGAAGGCCGCCGAGCAGGGCTGCAGCTGCCGCCCCGACTGCGTGACGCGCGATGTGCTCGAGCGCATCGAGTCGCCCGAGATGCGCCTGGCGCTCATGGAGCTCGATCGCGAGAACGGCGTCGACGTGGGCGATGGCCTGTCGAGTGCCGACCGTCTGGCCGGCACGTCGATGCCCAAGCGCCGTCGTCGCGATGCCGAATCCGATGCTTGTGCCGGTCAGGGCCAGGGCGAGGGTCGTGGCCGCGGAAAGGGCCGCGGCAAGGCCGAGGCTTCCGAGGCCGAGGAGGCGGCCGGCGGCCGTCGTCGCCGCAAGCGCGCGGCGTCCGTCGACAACGGCGAGACCGCGGGCAAGAACGCCTCTCGCGAGCGCGAGGCTCAGCAGCCCCAGCAGCAAAACCGCGGCGGCGGCATGAACCCCACGCGCCGTCGTCGCCGCCACCTGTCGAGCGAGGAGCGCGAGGACGCCTTCCGCGCCGCAGCCGCTCGCGAGGCCGGTGCCGCTCCCAAGGGCGTCTCGGCCTCCGACGCGCCTGCCGACAAGGCTGGCAGGCCACGTGGCGAGGAGGAGCGCGCGCCGCGTCCGCGCCGTCGCCATTCCTCGGGCACGCAGCAGAAACCCTCGGTTCCTTCTGTGGCCGATCAGGTTTCGGATGGTGAAGTCAAGGTCACGCGCCGTCGCCCCGGCGATGGCGGAGGAGCTGCCGCCAAGGCTTCGCGCGGCGGTGCTCGCGACGAGCGCGAACCGCGTGAGGATCGCAGTGGCGAGGGCTCGGCCGACCAGAGTCAGAAGCGCCGCCGCCGTCGCCGTTCCCGCAAGCCGCGCCAGGATGGTGGCGAAGGCTCGACCCACACCTCGTCCGCACCGCAACCGCCTGCCGGCGAATAGCGCCCGCAAGCGGATTCGACTTGTCTGACCCCAAGTGCAACGGGGTATCATGGCACTGAATCGACAGCCCTCCCTTCGCCCAAGCGTAGGGAGGGTTTTGTCATAAATAACTATCTGAATGGTTTGAGCCGCTTACGGAGTGCCGGCATCTTGCCGTTAGCGGATGAATTGCTACCGTTTGCCGAGCGCGCGGCGCATGAGGCACTCGAGGTTCTTTCGCCCACGCGATGCGCCGGCTGCGAGCGTGCCGGTGCGCTTATTTGTCATGAGTGCCTGGCGTCGCTCACGCTTGTCGATCCGCGCCACAGCTGCACGAGGTGCGGCGCTCCGTTTGGAGACCTGCTGTGTACCGAGTGCTCGGTCGAGGGTGCGTCTTCGGCAGCGGCTAAGGCCCTCGATCGCTGCCTGGCGTGCGCTGTCTATGCACATCCGTTGCCGCGCATCATCAAGGCATACAAGGATGCGGGCGAGCGCCGTCTGGCACCGTATCTGGCGGAGCTGCTCTACGACACCGCCTTGCATGCCCAGGCAGCAGCACCCGACCGTTACGGCGGCGTGCTGTCCGGTGCCGACGCGGTGGTATTTGTGCCCGCGACTGCGGCGGCGTATCGGCGGCGTGGATTTGATCACATGGAAGCAATCGCGCGCTCGTTTTGCGATCTTTCGGGCGTGCCATTGGTGGACGCCTTGGTCAAATACGGTCATGGCGACCAGCGCGAACTCGGTCGCGCCGAGCGCCGGGAACATGCCCGGGACATGTACGAGACGGTCGAGGATGTACGTGGCTGTCGTCTGCTGCTCATCGACGATGTCATTACCACGGGCGCGACAATGGCGGCAGCCTCGGCGGAGCTTAAGCGCGCCGGCGCCAAAGCCGTCGATGGCCTCGCTATCGCACGCGTTTGGTAGGGGTGATTCGTGTGGCGGTAACAATCAGGCAGCGCAATAAACCGACAAAAGAGCAGCTAGCGGCTTCCGTGATTCTGGCGGGCGCCTCGGCGTTGCGCTTGATTCGAGCCGAGCGCCGGCAGATGGGCTACATCGGCTGGAAGGACCTCAATCCCGATGAAGAGCGCCGCGTGCTGTGTACGTCATCGCCTTCGACCGAGGATATCTATCTTCCCGACCTGGTGCGAATTGGAGCCAAAAGCGGCGAAGTGCAAGAAGATCTGTGCTTGCTGGTGGGATCTGCGGCGCAGCGCCGCCGCATGCCTGGCGTGGGCTGGTCCGTGTGCTCCAGGTTGCCTGCCGGCTCGATTCTAGAGGTGGAACCGGGGGTGTACAGCCTATCTCCCGAGGCCCTTTGTGTTGCCATCGCCCGCGAGGTCGGCTGTACCCAGGCGTTTGCCCTGGCCCAGGAACTGTGTTCCAAGATTTCACTAAGCGATCGCGGGAAGTATCTACCTCCTTATACCTCGCCTGTTGCGAATAGACTTGCAAAGGACAAGGACCAACCGGCAGACGTGGGCTACTTTGAAGTCGAGCCGGTGCTGACGCCCGATCGCCTGGCAGATTACCTTGCGACATGCAAGGGGAGTGCGGCCAAACAACTGCGGCGGCTGTGTCCCTATCTGTCGGAAAACCTGCGCTCACCCATGGAGTGCATCATGCTTGCCATGTTTTCACTTCCGTTTTCCTATGGTGGATTTGCCTGCGGTCCTTTTAAGACCGACTACAAGATTGAGTTCGATGACCGCGCGCAGGCAATCTCGGGGATGCCGCATGCAGTTTGCGATGCGTATCAGGAAGCAGCCCGGTTTGACCTGGAATACAACGGTGAGCTGGGCCATTCCTCCCGGAGGGGACGTATCCATGATGAAAAACGCAACACGGGCTTGATTACTATGGGAATCGAGGTCGCGACGGTCAACAACGAAATGCTTTGCGACATGGAGGCAATGGAGGCACTCGCATGGCGCATCCACCAGCGTATGCGAAAGCGGTACCGGAATCGTGTCGATGCCCGCAGGAAGAAGCAAGAGGCGTTGCTTAACACGCTGCGGGCGTGTTTTGGGCTTAAACCGATATAATTCGCGTCGAAAATAGGGGGTTAATCATATGCCCTGGCCAAAAAATGGCAAATATGAGTACTGTCACTAAATCAGTAACAGCAAAATCAAAGAATTTAGGACTCGGAGGCGGCGTAAAGAAAGAAGATAATAAACAAATGTAGAATAACTAAGCATCAGATTGGCGACACTAAGCGCAAAATCTGTCCGAGAGGCCAAAATTGCCTGTTACAAAATTGGTAACAGTACTCATATTTGCCATTTTTTGGCCACGGCACCCCGAGGTGGGCACCCCGGAGCTCCCCGTAGGGGAGCTCCGGGCTTCATGGGGGCACGAATGGTCCGCTCCGACCTGCGAAATCTGTACTCGCGGTGCGAATGACGACCTAACCTTAAACTTTAGCTTGAACTTAGCTATAATGCGCTACGTTCCCGCCAGGCTGTGGTTGCGGACGGGCAATGCGCCCATCCAAGTCCAAGACAGACGCGGTCAAAGGGATCCACGTAAGCGACCGCGTGCGCGCGGCGCGATCATGGCGCGTCCTAGATGTAAGCCGCACCGTCCGTTCTACTTTCTTTGGGGCAATACCGCCTCGCGGGCGAGCGGGCCAGTCGTGAAGGTGGCTGCGGCCTCCCGAGCAAACGCCCCGGTGCGCAAGTGTGGGGTCAAATACCAGGTCAGCTGGTGGGAACAACCCGATATTCCGTGCAGGGCACGGATCGTATACGACACAGAAGGCAGGGTAGCGGACATGGTGAGGGGCAGCTTGATGCATGCAGCTCGGTTGGGTGCTGGGACCGCGGCGGTCATTGCCGTTTTGGGCCTGAGTGGGTGCGCGTTCAATCCACTGTCCACGTTCACGACGCCCACGATCGACCAGATCGAGCGCGAGACCGTTACCCCCACGGTATCGGACGATGCCCTGGTCACGCCGGGAACCCTGACGGTCGCCCTCGATACTTCCGATGCCCCGCAAGCCATGCAGGATGCCGACGGAAACCTCACGGGCTATGCGGTCGATGCCGCTCGTGCCCTCGCATGCCGTATGGGTCTCAAGGTCGCTTTTGTCGATGCGTCCTCGGCCGATTCCGCGCTCAGCGATAAAAAGGCCGATATCTTCATTGGCGACGTCAGCTCTACGGACGGCGATATCAGCTCGCTTGGCACCTGTCTGTACGACGCCCCCGCCGTATTCGGCAAGAGCAGTGACGGCGAGTCGTTGAGCGTTTCCACCGAAATGCTTAACACCGCTACCCTGGGCGTTCAGACCTTCTCGGCCTCGCAGGAAGCGCTCGCCAAGCAGGGCATCACGGCCAACCAAAAGACCTTCTCCAACATCAACGAGTGCTTCGAGGCACTCGAGTCGGGCGAGGTCGATTACGTGATCTGTGATTCCACGGCCGGTGGTTACCTCGCGCGCCTGATGAGCCAGATCTCCTGTGTCGGTACGCTCGAGACGCCCTCCACGCTTGGCGTCGCAGGCCTTAGCTCTAACGATGAGCTGTGCCGTGCCGTGGGCGATGCCCTCGACGACATCACGGTCGACGGCACGCTCGAGGCGGTCCACTGCGTCTGGTACGGCCAAATGCCCTATGACCTTACCGCCAAGACTGTTTCGGGGGCCAATGTGCAGGCATCCGAATCTACGTCCAACGAGACCGAGTCCTCCGATGGCGACACCTCCGATAACAACGGCGACAGCCCGTCGTCTAGCCAGGAGGGCGCCATCACCGACGATGACATCAACAAGCTCAATAGCTAGTTATTGGTAGGGGTGGCGCCTGCCATACATTGAACAAGGCGCTTCTTCACGGTTTCAACACGCATGACCGGGTCTCCCCCATAGGGGAGCCCGGCTTTTCAATTTTGATAAAACCAGCAGCTCAAGGGCAATTTCCAGGAGAAAAACCAACTCCGCCGACGCCCTCATATAGCGCACTTTGCCGCGGAAAAGTGCGAGACTTCGGTATGCGGTATCAAGCAGTCGTTATTCGGGCCTTTGGGAATTCGGGTGATTAAATGCACGGCAATGGGTACATAGCCAGTACAGTAAGTCCCCGAGGCAGATTGGAGCCACGTATGGATATCAAGGTTTCTGGACGCAAGACGACGGTAACCGATGCTCTGCGTGCGCATGTGGACGAGAAGATCGGCGAGGCGCTCAAGGTTTTCGATATCGAGCCCATGACAGTCGACGTCGTGCTTCGTTATGAGAAGAACCCCTCGAACCCCAACCCGGCAATCGTCGAGGTCACGGTTCGTGCCCGCGGCTCTGTGATTCGCGTCGCCGAGCACGGCGCAGATATGTATGCCGCCATCGATCTCTCCGCCGATAAGGTCACCCGCCAGCTGCGCAAGTTCAAGACCAAGGTTGTGGACAACCGCCAGGGCGGTGCCAGCGCCGCGGATGTCGCACCGGTCGAGCGCGTCGAGGATCTGGCCGACCTGCTGCTGCCCGAGGAGGACGACGACCTGCTCGTCCGCGAGAAGGTCATCGATGTCACCCCGATGACTGAGGAGCAGGCGCTGGTGCAGACCGATCTGCTCGGCCACGACTTCTACGTGTTCGAGAACGCGACGACTGGCCTCATCAATGTGGTGTATCACCGTAAGAATGGTGGATATGGCATCATCAAGCCCCGCATCGAAACACTTGACGAGTAAAATACGTTAACTTGCATGAGTTAACGGTTGGCGGCCATCCCATGCGGGTGGCCGCCTTTTTTACGTAAGGAGTCGCTTTGATGGACAAGGCCGCATCCGCCGGTCATTCGGACCGTTGCCGTATCGTCGTCGATACCTGCTGCGACTTTAACCCCGAGGTCGCCGCGAACCTCGATGTCGATATCTTGGGCTTCCCTTTCATTATCGATGGCGAGGAGCGCACGGACGACATCTGGTCGAGCATGAGCCCTAAGGAGTTCTACGACCGCATGCGCGCCGGTGCCCGCGTGTCCACCTCGGCTGTGTCGCTCGGTCGCTATATCGAGTTCTTTACCGAGTGCGCCAAAGAGGGCACGCCCACGGTTTACCTGTGCTTTACCTCGGCGCTGTCGTCGAGCTACAACTCCGCGTGCCAGGCGGCAGATGCCGTGCGCGCCGAGTATCCCAACTTTGAGCTCTACGTGGTCGACAACGCCCTGCCCTGCGCGACCGGCGAGCTCCTGGCGCTTGAGGCCGTGCGCCAGCGTTCGGCGGGACTGACTGCCAAGCAGCTGGTCGATTGGGCAAACGAGGCCAAGACCTACGTGCACGGCTACTTTACGCTCGAGAGCTTCGATGCGCTGGCTGCCGGCGGCCGCATTCCGCCCGCGGCGGCGCAGCTCACGGCAAAGCTCGACGTCAAGCCCGAGCTCTCCTACGACCTTGCCGGCTCGCTGTCGCTGATCGGCGTCAACCGCGGCCGCAAGAAGGCGCTCAAGTCCATCCTCAAGTCGTTCCGCGAGAACTACGTGCCCGATCGCACCATGCCCATCGCCATCATGACGGCCGATGCCGAAAAGGACGGTGACTGGCTCGAAGCCGCCATCCGCAAGGAGGAGGGCTGCGCCGACGTCACGATCATTCGCAGCTCCGTGGGCCCCACCATCGGCTCGCACGTGGGCCCCGGCATGGTGGCCTGCGCGTTTTGGGGCAAGAACCGCACCGACAAGGCGTCGCTTTCCGACCGCATCGCCCGCCGCGTGCGCGGCCAGTAGACAAGCGCTGCGTCCGTAATCGCCCTCGACTCACAGCCCAAACGCTGGCAACGAGTATTCAACCTGGTAATAACACCCAACCCAAAAGGAAAGGTTTCATGGCAAACAAGCTCTCTGTCGCATTTATCGGCACCGGAATCATGGGTGCCCCTATCGCCGGCCACATTCTGGACGCTGGCTATCCCGTCACGGTCAACAACCGCACCAAGTCCAAGGCTGCAGCGCTTGTTGAGCGCGGTGCCGTCTGGGCCGATACGCCGGCAGATGCCGCGGCGAACGCCGACGTCGTCTTTACCATGGTGGGCTATCCCTCCGAGGTCGAGGAGCTCTACCTAGCGGGCGACGGTCTGCTCGCGTGCACTAAGCCCGGTGCGGTCCTGATCGACCTCACCACGAGCTCGCCCGAGCTGGCGCGCGACATTGCCGAGGCCGCCCAGGTTTCCGGCCGCATGGCGTTTGACTGCCCCGTCACCGGCGGCGAGTCGGGTGCTATCGCCGGCACGCTTACGGCTATCGTGGGCGCTACCGAGAACGACATTGCCCCGGTCCGCGATATCCTTTCCACCTTTGCGGCAACCATCTGCTGCTTCGACGGCGCCGGCAAGGGCCAGGCTGCCAAGCTCGCCAACCAGGTGTCGCTGGGCGCCTGCATGGTCGGCATGGCCGATGCGCTGGCGTTTGCCGAGCTGAGCGGCCTTGATATGGAGAAGACCCGTCAGATGATCCTGGGCGGCACCGGCAAGTCCGGTGCCATGGAGAGCCTGGCGCCCAAGGCGCTCGACGGCGACTACAAGCCCGGTTTTATGGTGGAGCACTTCATCAAGGACCTGCGCTTGGCGCTCGCCTATGCCGACGACCGCGAGCTTGCGCTGCCCGGCGCCGACGTGGCCTTTACGCTCTATGATATGCTCGACGCCATCGGTGGTGCCAAGCTGGGTACCCAGGCCATCAATGTCCTCTATAAGGAGGAGGCCGACGCCATTGCCGCCGGTCTGGACTGGTCGCAGTATCGTCCCGAGGAGCATGGTGCTCACGAGGAAGGCTGTGGTTGCGGCGAGCATGGCGACGACCACGAGTGCGGTTGTGGCCACCACCATGGCGAGGACCACGAGTGCTGCGGCGGCCACGGGCATGACGACGGCCACGAGTGCTGCTGCGGCCACCATCACGAGGAGTAGCGCCCATGAGCTGGACGTTCGTGGTGCTTGCGCTAGTGCTCTTTCTCTTTGCGATCTACATTGGCTTTTTGTGCGGCCAGTGGGCGTGCGAAAAGCGCGTCATCACCAAGCGCGACTACTGGATTGCCAACTTTGCAGGAGCGGCGGTAGTCGTCCTGCTGACCTGGGTGTTCTCGCTGCTCCCGCTGGTGCAGTTTGCGCCGATCGGCTGGCTTGGCGGCTTTATCGCCGGCCTTAAGATGAGCTTTGGCGAGTCCGTTGGTCCGTGGCGCAAGCACGATGAGGTCTTTAACGTCAACCAGGCTCATCGCGCCGCCGCCGACGCAGGCGACGCCGAGGAGCGCCGCCGCGCGCGTCGCAATGGTGCGGCTGACCGACAGCTCATCTCGGTCACCGATGACAGCAAGGGTGCTGGCAGGCACACTAAGAAATAGTAAGAAGAGGTAACTATGGCAGAAAACAAAGACGAACAGCTCACCGACGAGGAGCTGGCACAGCTTCAGCTGGCAGAGGAGAACGAGAACACCGTCGACCGCTTGGTCCAGGAGCTCGGCTGCCCCACGCGCCGTATCCGCCAGTTTGCCGCCCGCGTGCTGCACCTGCTTGCCGAGCGCGATCCGCAGCGCGTCGTGCCCTGCGTGCCCGCGCTGATCGAGGCGCTCGACCGGCCCGAGGCTCAGACTCGCTGGGAGGCCCTCGATGCCCTGGCGGCGCTCGCCACCACCTGCCCCGACCAGCTGGGCGATGCCTTTGAGGGCGCCGAGACCGCACTGTTTGACGAGATTTCCTCCACGCTGCGCTATGCCGCCTTCCGCCTGCTGTGTGTGTGGGGTGCCACGAGCGTCGAGCGTTCGCGCGAGGCTTGGCCCATCCTGGACGAGGCCATCCAGTGCTACCACGGTGACCTCGAGTATCGCGATATGCTCGGCTGCCTGTACGAGTTTGGCAAAGGCGAGATCGATGCCGAGATCGCCGAGAAGCTTGCGCTGCGCCTTAAGTTCGATGCCGAGAACGGCAAGGGCAGCTATCTCAAGGCCCGTTCGAGCGAGATTTGCGAAATGCTTGTTAAACGTTTTGGCCTGGATCTCTCCAAAAAGAAGAAGCGTGCTAGCGTTAAAAAATCTGACGACGCCGAAGACGAGGAGTAACAGATTATGGCGCACGATGTAGTCCTGATTCCCGGTGACGGGATCGGTCCCGAGATTACGCAGGCCATGCGCCGCGTGGTCGAGGCCGCCGGTGTCCAGATCAATTGGAACGTCCAGGAGGCCGGTGCCGGCGTCATGGACGAGTTTGGCACGCCGCTGCCCCAGCATGTGCTCGATGCCGTCGCCCAGACCAAAGTTGCCATCAAGGGCCCCATCACCACGCCGGTCGGTACGGGGTTCCGCAGCGTCAACGTTGCCCTGCGTAAGCACTTCGATCTGTACGCCTGCGTGCGCCCCTGCCTGTCGCAACCGGGCGATGGCTCGCGCTTCCGCGATGTCGACCTGGTTATCGTGCGCGAGAACACCGAGGACCTCTACGCTGGTATTGAGTTCGACGAAGGCGCTGCCGAGGTCGAGGAGCTTTCACAGCTTGTCGAGCGCTCGGGTCAGAAAACCTTCGCCGCGGATTCCGCCATCTCGATCAAGCCCATCTCCATCGCCAAGAGCCGCCGTATTGTGGAGTACGCCTTTGAGTATGCTCGCCGCTGCGGCCGCAAAAAGGTGACGGCCGTGCATAAGGCCAACATCATGAAGGCGACTGACGGCCTGTTCCTGCGCGTGGCTCGCGAGGTGGCTGCCAACTATCCCGATATCGAGTTCAACGACAAGATCGTCGACGCCACCTGCATGGGTCTGGTTCAGAACCCCAACGACTTCGATGTTCTAGTCCTGCCCAATTTGTATGGCGATATCGTCAGCGACTTGTGCGCCGGTCTTGTGGGCGGCCTTGGCATGGCCCCCGGCTCCAATATCGGAGCCGACTGCGCCATCTTTGAGGCCACGCATGGCTCCGCGCCCGATATCGCTGGCCAGGATATCGCTAACCCCACGGCCGAGATTCTGTCTGCCGCCATGATGCTCGATCATCTGGGCGAGAACGATGCTGCCAATCGCATTCGCGCCGCCGTATCTGCCACGCTCGATGAGGGCGAGCAGGTTACCGGTGACGTGCGTCGTGCCCAGACCGGCTCCATTGAGGGCGCCGTGGGCACGCAGGCCTTTGCCGATGCCGTTATCGCGCATCTTGCCTAAGGGGATACGGCTTCAAACGCCTAAGCGGTACTTATACGTTTGCGGATAACCTGAGAATGAATACGCCCGGCGCTCTGTCGGGCGTATTCTATTGAGGACTATGTTTCTTAACAAGGAGTAACTGATATGGGTCTGATTCAAAAGAAGGACGAAAAGGACGAGATCGACGGCATCCAGATCATCGAGCGCGGCGAAGGCCCCGACGGTGACGAGGACGAGAAGATCGATCTGGTCGCAGGTACGTCTGCCGAGCACATTGCTGCCGGCACGACCGCCGAGGAGGAGGACGCCCGCCTGGAGGCTCAGATTGCCGCGGATGCCGCCGACGAGAACCTCATGCCTGAGGAGCAGGACGAGGACGATGACTCCGACGTGGACGACAGCGCATCCAAGCACAAGAAGACGATGATTGCCGCCTTTGTGGTCGCCATCGTGATCGCTGCTGTGGTCGGCTTCTTTATCGGCAACGGTGGTTTTGGCGGCAAGGGCGTCGGCTCGGCGACCCTCACCGAGGACCAGCTCGATTCGACCGTGGCAAGCTACAGCTACAACGGCAAGAAGAGCGACATCACCGCGCGCGAGGCCATCGAGAGCCAGTACAGCCTTGATACCGTCAAGGATAGCGATGGCAACTACACCGCTCCCTCTGCCGATGTCATCCTGTCCTACGTGCGCAACCAGATTCTGCTGGACGCTGCCGAGGATGAGGGCATCACCGTCTCTTCTAAGGAGATGAAGAAGTACGCCGAGGATTCTATCGGCACTTCGGACTACAAGACCATGGCCACGCAGTATGGCGTGTCCAAGGATCAGGCCAAGCAGATCGTCCGTCAGTCCGCAACGCTGCAGAAGCTCTACAAGAAGAAGGTGGGCGATAGCTCCGCAAGCATGCCGATCGCTCCGACCGAGCCTTCTGACGGCAACGAGGACACCGCGAGCAAGGACTACGCCGACTACATCATCAACCTTGCCGGTGACGAGTGGGATAGCGAGAAGGGTACCTGGAAGGACAAGGACAGCACCTACGCTAAGGCCTTTGCCGACGATGCCTTTACGGCCGATAGCGCTACCTATAAGCAGGCCATGACCGCCTATTACACCGCCTACCAGCAGTACTCTTCGCAGGCTTCGAGCGCCAGCTCCAAGTGGACCGAGTATGCTAACGGCCTCTACGCCAAGGCCAACATCAGCATCTACGGCCTGTTTGCGTAAAGATTTGTCTGAGCCTTCGAGTACGAAGCCGAAATATTTGCTGAAGCCCCCTAGAGCGGACATCGTTCTAGGGGGCTTTTTGCGTTGGAGGGCTATCTATTGAGACGGAAAGGGCAGATTGAATGATCACGCACGTGCTTCATCGGGTCTCCCTAATTCATCTGGGAAAACAACTGCAAACGATTGCAAGTAACCGGTGAACGGTCGAAAACGACCGTTCACCGATAATCTCAAAACTGGTTCAGACTGGTATTAAGTAAAAAAGACCAATTCACATATCTTCACAATGACCTGCAATTTTTCTACACGCTATTTTTAGCCGCCCTGCGTTGTTTAGACACGGGAAAAGATCAGGTCTTTTGCCAAAGTATTTCGAAACGGTTTCAAAACCGCAGGTAGATGTGTTAACGACCGGTAAACGGTCGAAATATCACCGTGAGCGGTGCAAAAACGTTTTACTGTATGAATCAACGAAAGCGACCTCTTCTGGGGTGATATAGTGGCAACAACACGTCACGTGGTTACTACCAGTTGAGAAACCACTGGTCTTCAAAGAACGCTTTCTAAGAAGCTTTAAGGGCGAGCGCCCGCTGGCTTCCGAAAATCATCGGACTCAGATCGTACACGCCTTCGGAAGGGAAATTTGAATGGTTGGCTTTATTCTTACCGGTCATGGACAGTTCGCACCCGGTCTCGCAAGCGCTATCGCTATGGTTGCCGGTGACCAGCCCGCTTTTACCGTCGTTCCTTTTGAGGGCGATCAGGCTGCTTCCTACGGTGAGGATCTCCGCGCCGCTATTACCGCCATGCGCGAGGAGTGCGATGGCGTGCTTGTCTTTACCGACCTGCTTGGCGGCACCCCGTTTAACCAGTCGATGATGATTGCCCAGGATGTCGACAACGTCGAAGTTCTGACCGGCACCAACCTCCCCATGGTTATTGAGCTTCTGTTCCTCCGCGGCAATGCCACGCTCGCCGAGCTTGGTGAGCAGGCAGTGACCGTTGGCCAGACGGGCATCACCGCCCAGACGGTCGCATCCGTTGCCGGCTCCGACGAAGAGGATATCTTTGGCGACGAGGATGGCATCTAATGGCCGATTTCGGAGCCAACGTCCTGAGCTCCTCGGTCGCCCTTTTAGGCCTGCTTGTCATCATGGGCTTGATTTACACCATCTGGTCGCAAATCAACATGAAGAAGAAGCAGAAGTACTTCAAGGAGCTGCACACCGAGCTCAAGCCGGGTCAGGAGGTTCTTTTCGCCGGCGGTATCTACGGAACCGTCAAGGGCATCGAAGGCGAGAAGGTCCAGATCAAAGTCCGATCCGGAGCCGTCGTAGATGTTTCGCGTTACGCGATTCAGGAGATCAAGTAACTGTCGTCAGCAAATAGCGAAAGGAAGCTGATCAACATGGCAGAACCCAACATTCTTCTTACCCGCATCGATAACCGACTGATTCATGGTCAGGTTGCCACCCAGTGGAACTCCACTCTGGGCTCCAACCTCATCCTCGTCGCCAACGACGACGTGTCAACCAATACCATGCGCCAGAACCTCATGAAGATGGCCGCTCCCGCCGGCGTCGCTACGCGTTTCTTCTCCCTGCAGAAGACCATCGACGTCATCGGCAAGGCGAGCCCGCGCCAGAAGATCTTCATCGTGGCCGAAACACCGGAAGACGTGCTTACGCTCGTCAAGGGCGGTGTGCCTATAAAGAAGGTAAACATCGGCAACATGCACATGTCGGAAGGAAAGCGCCAAGTCGCCACCTCCGTCGCAGTTAACGACGAGGATGTCGCTGCGTTTAAAGAGCTGCAGGAATTGGGGGTGGAGCTGGAGATCAGGCGCGTTCCGAGCACGCCTGTTGAGGACACGAGCAAGCTCTTCTCGTAATCCTCGTGATCCACATTGTCAGGAGTGAAACCCTGACGTTCTGTACGTGATATCAAAAGTGCGTACATGCATTTTGAAAGGAGGAGCAAGATGGAATACTCGATCATCCAGGTCGCTCTGGTCTTCATCGTCACGTTCGTCGCGGCAATCGACCAGTTCAACTTCCTCGAGTCTCTCTATCAGCCCATCGTCACCGGCGCCGTCATCGGTCTTATCCTTGGCGACCTCAACACCGGTCTTCTCGTGGGTGGTACCTATCAGCTCATGACGATCGGCAACATGCCGATCGGAGGCGCTCAGCCGCCTAACGCCGTCATCGGCGGCATCATGGCAGCCATTCTCGCAATCGCCACGGGCCTCGAGCCCAACGCGGCAGTCGGCCTTGCCATTCCGTTCGCTCTGCTTGGTCAGCTCGGCGTTACCCTGGTCTTCACGCTTATGTCGCCGCTCATGTCCTCCGCGGACAACATGGCTCACAACGCTGACACCAAGGGTATCGAGCGTCTGAACTACTTCGCCATGGCTCTGCTCGGCCTGATCTTCGCTATCGTCGTCACCCTGTTCTTCATCGCTGGCGCTACCATCGGTCAGACCATCGCTTCCGCCATCCCGGCTTGGCTGCAGACCGGTCTCTCCGCTGCAGGCGGCATGATGCGCTTCGTCGGCTTCGCCGTCCTGCTCAAGGTTATGATGAACCGCGATATGTGGGGCTTCTTCCTCATGGGCTTTGGCCTCGCGATCATCACCGTTGCCAACGATTCTCTGGCAACTCCTGCCCTGCTCATCCTCGCTCTCATCGGCTTCGGCATCGCTTTCTGGGACTTCCAGCAGCAGACCGAGCTGAAGGGTGCAGCTGTTTCTGACGGAGGTGACTTCGAAGATGGCATCTAATGAGTATGTGATCCCGGAGCACTACGAGGATCTCACTCCTGCTCCGCAGCTCGACCAGAAGACCCTCAACAAGATGGCTTGGCGCTCCTGCTTCCTGCAGGCCTCGTTCAACTACGAGCGTATGCAGGCCGCTGGCTGGCTCTACTCCATCATCCCCGGTCTGGAGAAGATCCATACCAACAAGAACGACCTCGCGGCTTCCATGAGCCACAACCTGGAGTTCTTCAACACTCACCCGTTCCTCGTCACCTTTGTTATGGGCATCGTGCTTTCGCTCGAGCAGAACAAGGTTGACATCCCCACGATTCGCGCCGTCCGCGTCGCCGCAATGGGCCCGCTCGGTGGTATCGGTGACGCCCTGTTCTGGCTGACGCTCGTGCCTATCACGGCTGGCATCACCTCCAACATGGCCATCAACGGCAACGCCGCTGCGCCGATCATCTTCCTGGTGATCTTCAACGCCGTCCAGTTCGCACTGCGCTTCTGGCTCATGAACTGGTCCTACAAGCTTGGCACCAGCGCTATTGACGCTCTGACCGCCAACATGCAGGCCTTCACGCGCGCCGCTTCCATCATGGGCGTCTTCGTCGTCGGTTGCCTGGTCGTCACCATGGGTGGCACCCAGATCAACCTCCAGATTCCCAACGGCACCACCCGTGGCCTCTCCGCTACTACCGTGATCGTCTCCGAGAAGGAGGCCGAGAACTTCACCGGTATGGAGGGCATCGACACCGAGACCGCTGAGGCCGGTACCATCGCCATGACCGATAAGGACGGCAACGCCCTCACCGCTTCCGATGCCGACGGCAACGCTGTCGAGTGCGGCGTCACCGATCTGGGCAACGGCATGGAGTCCGTGACCTACGGCACCGTTACCGAGGATCCGGTCAACTTCTCTGTTGCCGACACCCTCAACACCATCGTCCCGAAGCTCGTCCCGCTTATGCTTACGCTGCTGCTTTACTACATGTTCGCTAAGCACAGCTGGACCCCGACCAAGGGCATTCTGCTGCTCTTCGTCCTGGGCATCCTGGGCGCTGGCCCGCTTGGTCTCTGGCCGAGCATCTGGTAAGGCTCTAGCTTGAGGGGTGTGTCCCTACGCGGCTCACACCCCGACCCCTTAAGCCATGTGTATGTTAAAAGCCGCGTGCTCGAAAGAGCGCGCGGCTTTTGTTTTCTTGATGATTCGGATGTGGCAGACAGATAATGTTAACCACCCAAGGTAGTAGCCGAGTTTGAGAAAATGGGAGGATAGGATGGCGATCGGGGCGCGTAAGCAACCGCTGTACGATCAGCTGGTCGATATTCTGACCGAAAAGATTGACCATGAATATCGTGCCGGTGACATGATTCCTTCCGAGCGCGAACTTTCGGAGCGCTATGGTCTCTCGCGCACCACGGTACGCCTGGCTCTGCAGGAACTGGAGCGTTTAGGATTGGTGGTTCGGCAGCACGGTCGCGGTACCTTTGTGACCGACCGTTCGGCAAAGGCAACCAATCTTATGCAGTCCTACAGCTTTACCGAACAGATGCGCGCGATGGGTCGTGACCCCGAGACCACGATTCTCGAGTTTTGCGAGATGGAGGCCGATAAGAATCTAGCCGAGCATATGGGATTGCATATCGGTGATCGCGTTTTTAAGCTCAAGCGCCTTCGTTCTGCCGACAACATGCCCATGATGGTCGAACGCAGCTATCTGCCGGTTCGTCAATTTCTGTCCCTAAAGCGACCACTGCTGGAGAGTAAGCCGCTTTACGATGTGATTGAGCAGGACTTTCAGCAAAAGATTCGCGTGGCCGAAGAGGAGTTCTATGCGAGCATAGCCCGTCCCACCGATGCCCACCTTTTGGCAATTGTCGAGGGGTCGCCTGTGCTCGATTTGGTCAGGACTACGTATAACGAGTCAAACGAGGTTGTGGAGTATACGCTCTCGGTTGCTCGTGCCGATCAGTTTAAATACAAGGTTTACCACCAGCGTGGCAACTAGTGTTCGCATCGTTTCCATATGGTGATTCCTTGCAGTTAACTGGTTACTACCAGATAACCAACCGAAGTGTATAATTGCACGTCAGAGGATTACTTCTAGAGAGAGGTATTAGAAATGTTCGAGAAGAGTGTCGAGGAGCTCACCGAGCTCGGCGCCCAGATCACCACGGCCGAGATTGCTCAGCAGCCCGAGCTTTGGCGTGATACGCTCAACATCTATCGTGAGAACAAGGAGGCCATCGAAGCCTTTCTGGCCGAGGCTCGCGCTATGGGCGAGGGCCGTCTGTCCGTTGTCTTCACCGGTGCCGGTACGTCTGACTACGTTGGCGATACCTGCGCCCCGTACCTGCGTCACGCTGGCAACACTGATCTCTACGACTTTAAGCCCATTGCCACGACCGACATCGTGAGCGCCCCGCGCGACTTCCTGCGCGCCGAGGATCCCACGCTCGTGGTTTCCTTTGCCCGCTCTGGCAACAGCCCCGAGAGCCTTGCCGCCGTTGCCGTTGCCAAGGAGCTTGTCCACAACGTCAAATTCCTCAACATCACCTGCGCTCCCGAGGGCAAGCTCGCCGTCGAGTCTGCCGATGATCCCAACGCGCTGACGCTGCTCATTCCGCGCGCCAACGACAAGGGCTTCGCCATGACCGGTTCTTATTCCTGCATGACCCTGCTCGCCACCCTTATTTTCGACACTGCCTCTGACGAGCAGAAGGCCGAGTGGGTCGAGACCATCGCCAAGATGGGCGAGGAGGTCATCTCCCGTGAGCCCGAGGTCGCCGATTACCTCGCTGGAGACTTCAACCGCGTGACCTACTTGGGTTCTGGCTCCTTCGGTGGCCTTGCCCAGGAGAGCCAGCTCAAGATCCTCGAGCTCGCTCACGGCCTGGTTGCCACTTCTTACGACACTTCCATGGGCTATCGTCACGGACCCAAGTCCTTCGTCGACGACAAGACCCTCGTGTTCGTGTTCGTCAACAACGACGCCTACACCCGTCAGTACGACATCGACATCCTCAATGAGATCGGTGGCGACGATATTGCTCAGCACACCGTTGCCGTTCAGCAGGATGGTGCTACTGTCTACGAGGGTGAGTCCTTCACCTTTAAGGGCTACGAGGCACTTCCCGAGGGCTACCTTGCTCTGCCGTTCGTGATGTTTGCTCAGGCTATCAGCCTGCTTAACTCCGTGCGCGTGGGCAACACGCCCGACACGCCGAGCCCCACCGGCACGGTCAACCGCGTGGTCAAGGGTGTGACGATTCACCCCTTCACCGCTTAATCGCGTCCCCCTGTAAGGGCGCCCGTCCGCTCATAACGGCGGGCGGGCGCTTTTTGTTTTACGTGAGCTGGGTATAAACATCACCACAGTCAACTGCTTTAGAAGTAAGGAGTACATATGAGCACGTACGCAATTAAGGCTGACAAGTTCTTCTTGCCGGCAGGCCCGCAACTGGGCGGCTATCTTATGGTCGAGGACGGCGTCTTTGGCGCTTGGCAGGCCGACGAGCCCTCCTGCGAGATCAAGGACTACACGGGATCGTGGATCGCGCCGGGCATGGTCGACACCCACATCCATGGCTTCTATAACCATTCGACTACCGATAACGATCCCGAGGGCATCGATATCAGCTCGACCGAGCTCGCCCGTCGCGGTACCACCAGCTGGCTGCCCACGACATTCACCGATGGCGTCGAGCAGATCAAGGACGCCTGCGCCGCCATCGCTCAGGCGGACGAGGGCCGTGGCCCCGACTTCTGCGGTGCTCGCATTCAGGGCATCTACCTGGAGGGCCCTTTCTTTACCATGAAGCACGTGGGCGCGCAGAACCCCGCTTATCTTATCGATCCCTCCGAGGAGGTCTTCGATCAGTGGCAGGAGGCTGCGGGTGGTCGCATCGTTAAGAGCGCCATGGCAGCCGAGCACGACGGTGCCGCTGCTTATGCGGCTGCTCTGAACGCCAAGGGTGTGGTGACCAGCATCGGTCACTCCGACGCCACCTACGATGAGTGCATCGCCGCCATCAACGCCGGTGCCAGCTGCTTTACGCATACCTATAACGGCCAGCGCGGACTGCATCACCGTGAGCCCGGTGTTGTGGGTGCTGCCATGTCCACGCCCGAGACCTACGCCGAGATCATCTGTGACGGCAAGCACGTAAACCCTGGCGCTATCAAGGCGCTGCTGCAGGCAAAGGGCTGGCAGCATACGGTGCTCATCACCGACTGCCTGGGTTGCGGCGGCATGCCCGAGGGCAGCTACACCAGTGGCGGCATGGACGTCATCATGAAGGACAACCTGTGCTGGCTCGCCGACGGCAAGAGCATTGCCGGCTCGGTGCTCACGCTTGCCCAGGGCGTTAAGAACATCGTCGACTGGGGCATTGCCAGTGCCGATATCGCCATTCGCATGGCAACCGAGGTGCCGGCACGCTCCGTGCACATCGAGGATAAGTGCGGCAGCATCATGCCGGGTCGCGACGCCGACTTTGTCGTGTTCGACCATGAGCTCACCCTCGTCGAGACGTATGTTGGCGGTCAGAGCGTCGGCAACGCCTTTACCGAGTAACGATAGAAAAAGACGGCGGGTCCGAATCTGCTCGGACCCGCCGCATGGGTTAAACGCTCAAAAGTACCTTCACAGTTACAGCTTGTTAGCGATCTTCTTTACCGTGCGCTTAACGCCGGCCACCAGGCCTCCTGCAGGATGCTCCTTCTCGTATGCTAGGCGCTTCTCGCGCTTGGCATACTCTTCGACGATGATGTCGCCATACTCGTCTTCGATCTTGTCGAAGAAGTCGACGGCGCCCTTAATTTCCTCAGCGGTCGGGTGTCCCTTTTGGACACCGCCGGTGAGTTTGAACGGCCCCCACGTATCAAAGCCGGGGCAGCCGTAGACACCCATAAAGATGGCCTGCCTCATGCGGCAGATGCCGTCGATATCCTTGCCATACCACTTGTTTTTGCCGCCGTAGGTCATAAGGCCAAACACCTTGTCCTGCGGCTGCAGCACGTTGGTGAGCACGCGTGCCATGTCCTTGTCGATCTCGGAGTAATAGATGCCCGTGGCGACACCGATCAGATGATATTCGTGCAGATTGGGATACTCGTTTTTGCCGAGCGCCTTGACATCGAGGGTATCGATCTCGGGGTGTGCCTCGACGATGGCGTCCACGAGCTTTTTCGTATTGCCGTGATGGCGCGAGGCGTAGAGGATGATGGTTCGCATAAGAAGGCCTTCCAGCTGTAATTGCATCAATGTCTGTATGGTACCCCGTTGCATGGCTGGGATACCGGACACATCGTTGAGCGTGCGGGTTTGTCCTTTGGTCAGGGCCGAGACGGATACTTGCGAGCAAAAGCAGTTGTTCGAAAGGATGGGCAATGGTATACGCTCTCTCCAACGATTCGATTTCTATTAAGGTGTCCACGGCTGGTGGTTCGTTTACCTCGATTGAGGCCGGAGGCCGCGAGTACTTGTGGCAGGGCGATCCCGCCGTGTGGTCCGGCCAGGCACCGATTTGCTTCCCGATTTGCGGAGGCCTGCGCGATGGCAGCGCCATGACGTTTGCCGGGCATCATGTAAAGCTCGCTCGCCACGGCTTTGCGCGCAAGCAGGAGTGGAAGCTGCTGAGCCAAAGCGCAAACGAGCTGGCTATGTGCCTGGCTTCGGAGGATAACGCCGCGCTGCTGAGAGATTATCCCTACCCGTTTAAGCTTGTCGCTCGTTATACGCTCGAGGACGCTGCCGTGCGCGTTTCCTATGAGGTGACCAACGAGGGCACCGAGGACATGCCGTTCTTTATCGGTGGACACCCCGGCTTTAGGTGCCCGCTCGACGAGGGCGAGGCCTATACGGACTACGAGTTGCGCTTCGAGAAAGACGAGGCTGCGGAGCTTTGCACCGCCGTACCCTCGACTGGCTTGATTGATGTAGCTAACCGTTCAAAGAACCCCATGGTGGGAAAGACGCTGCCCCTGTCGCATGAGCTCTTCGATTTTGCGGAGACCATCTTTGACGTGCTCGAGAGTCGTCAGGTCACGCTTTCCAAGAAGGGCGAGGACAAGGGCGTTCGCTTGAGTTTTGAGGGTTTCCCGTACCTCATCGTGTGGAGTAAGCCCGAGGGCGATTTTGTGGCAGTTGAGCCCTGGGGCGGCCTCTCGACCTGCTCCGATGAGGACGACGTACTTGAGCATAAGCGCGGCTGCCTTGTCGCCAAGCCCAAGGAGACTGTCGTTCGCTCGTTCACGATTGAGATTCTGTAATTCCGTTTTGTCGACTCGTATCGCGAGGCACAAGGAGCCCGCGAGATAAGGAGCTAAAATGATCCTCACCGTTACGATGAACCCGTCTGTCGATACGCGCTATCAGCTCGATGAGCTCATTATCGACGACGTCAACCGTGTGACGCCCGAAAAGACCGCCGGCGGCAAGGGTCTCAACGTGGCCCGTGTGCTGGGCCAGCTGGGCGACGACGTTGTGGCAACCGGTCTGCTCGGTGGCCATATGGGCGCCTATATGGCAGAGCTCATGGATGCCAACGGTATTAACAACGACTTTGTGCCCATCAAGGGCGAGACTCGCATTTGCCTCAACATCCTCCACGCTGGCAACCAGACCGAGCTGCTCGAGAGCGGCCCGACGATTGCCCCCGAGGAGCTGGATGCCTTTACCGCCAAGTTTACCGAGCTTGCGAGCAAGGCCGACGTCGTCACTATTTCGGGTTCGCTGCCCCGCGGCGTCGAGGCGGACTACTATGCCAAGATTACGGGCATTGCCGAGAACGCCGGCGCCAAGGTGCTGCTCGATACCTCGGGCGCTTCGCTTGAGGCTGCCCTCAAGTCCGAGGTCAAGCCCGAGCTGGTCAAGCCTAACCTAACCGAGATCAACGGCTTGTTGGGCACGAGCTTTACCACCGACGATGTGGACGAGCTCCGTGCTGCGCTCGCCTCTGACGCCCGCTTCTCCGATATCCCCTGGGTCGTCGTGTCCATGGGCGCTGCCGGCTCCGTGGGCTTCCACAACGGACGTGCGTTCCGTGCCAAGACCCCCGATATTCCTGCCGTTAACGCTACGGGTTCCGGCGACTCCACTATCGCCGGTTTCGCGCATGCCATCGCTGCCGGCGCGGACGACGAGACGGTGCTGCGTACCGCCAACACCTGCGGCAAGCTCAATGCCATGGATCCCATGACCGGTCATCTGGTTATGGATCGTTGGGACGAGGTCTACAACGGCGTTGTCGTGGCCGAGCTGTAAGAGCTTGGGCGTCGGCTCTGGCATCGGTTGTTTGCTTGTGGTTAGAGCCAACGACAAGTGCGGTAGCATTATGCCGGGGCGCGACGCCGATACTGTCGTGTTCATTCCCGACCTTACCCTGGTCGAGACGTATGCGTGTGGCAACAGCTTTGGCAACGCGTTTGCCGAGTAGCCGCCAAAGAAACGATCCGAGAGGGGATTTAGATGATTTACGGTGCATTGGGCGATATCGAGGAGTACCGCGGAATGCTCAAGGGCCTCGACGTGCTGATCGACTGGCTCGAGGAGAACGACCCGGCGGAGCTCGAGGTCGGCAGCCATCCGATTCTGGGCGACAAGGTCTTTGCAAACGTCATGGCTCCCACGACGCGTCCCGAGGCCGAGGCTCACTATGAGACGCATCAGCGCTATCACGACCTGCAGATCGACGTCGAGGGTCGCGAGGCCTTTAAGGTCGCTACGGGTAGCCTGACGCTGGTCCAGGAGTTTGACGAGAAGGACGACTACGATCTGGTCGATTCCGACGCCTCGATCGCCGGCGATCTTGCCGACGACAAGTTTGCGCTGTTTGTTGCCGGTGAGCCGCACATGCCCACGCTCGAGTTCCCGGGCGATGGCGCACAGCCGGTCAAGAAGATCTGCTTTAAGCTGCTTGCCGACGCCTACTGGGAGGAGTAGCGAACTGCCCGACTGAGCTGTTCGTCTGATGGCGTGTTTCCCCTAAGGGAAGCACGCTACGACCCCGTTAATCGTGTTTTCCTAGGGGAATCACGATTAACGGGGTTTCTGTTTTTGAATAGGGGAGCTGACGCTGTGGCGATGCGTGGGTGGGCGCGCGCACTCAAAATCGAAAACAAAAAAGCCGCCCGAAGGCGGCTGTCTTGTGCGATGGAGCCAGCGACCGGGCTCGAACCGGTGACCCCCGCTTTACGAGAGCGGTGCTCTACCAACTGAGCTACGCTGGCGGCCATGTGGTGACGCAGCTGAGGCGTCAACGGCTGTTTATGATACGGGACATCGCAAATTCGCGCAAGTATTCTGACAGCTTTTCTCACGTTAAATGCACCAATCATTCAAGCCGGGATGTGCCTGGTTGCCTACAGCTAGGTAGAAAAGTGCCCGTCGGCGGTGTGCCGGCGGGCACTGCTGCGCGATATGTTGCGTTATGGGCTTAGTGCCTCATAAAGTGGTATTCGATCACATTGCTGTAGGGATGACCCGGGCCCACGATGCCCTGGGGGAACAGCGGGCGGTGCGGCGTGTCGGGGTACATCTCGGCCTCGAGGGCAAAGCCGGCGCCCCAGCCGTAGTTGGCATCGTCCTTGGCGTGCTCGTCGCCTAGCCAGTTGCCGGTATAGAGCTGCACGCCCGGGGCGGTGGTGTAGTAGTCCAGCTCGCGGCCGGTCCACATCTCCTCGACATGCAGAGCGCGACGCAGGTTGCGGCCGTACTGATAGCCATCGATGCACAGGCAGTGGTCGTAGCCGCGTGCCTGCTTGATCTGCGGATCGTCGGCCTCCATGCCAGGCGCGACGGGGCGTAACTCGCGAAAATCAAACGGTGTTCCCTCGACCGGAGCAATCTCGCCAGTAGGAATGTTCTGGTCGTCAATGGGCAGGTAGTGGGCAGCGTTAGCAACAAAGAAGTGCTCACAGTCCATGCCGGCGTTATGGCCGGCAAGGTTAAAGTACGTGTGGTTGGTCATGGACACGTACGTGGCGCGGTCGCTCTCGCAGCCATATTCGATACGGAAGCGGCCGGTGTGCGTCACGGTAAACACGGCCGTAAAGGTGCGGTTGCCGGGCAGGCCCAACTCGCCATCCTCAAGTGAGGTGGTCATGCGCACGGCGTTGTGAACCTCGTCGAGCTCAACATCCCACACGCGCTTGTGCAGGCCGTGCTCAAGATCGCTGTGCAGGTTGTTGGCGCCCTCGTTGGCGGGCATATGCCAGTCCGTACCGTCGATGGTGATCGTGGCGCCCGCGGTGCGGTTTGCCACGGGGCCAATGGTCGCGCCAAAGCAGGCAGGGTTGTCAAAGTAATCCTCGAGCTTATCGAAGCCCAGCACCACATCGCGCACGTTGCCGGGAATGTCGGGCACATCGATACCCAGCACGGTGGCGCCATAGTCCATAATGCGAACGCAGATCTCGGGCCCGTTGAGGGTGTAACGATGAACGGGGGTACCGCACGGCGCGGTGCCGAAAAGCTCAGAAGTGATCATTTGGTTCCTAACATCGAGGTATTTCCGACAAACTGTAGCGCGAACAGGTGAGATTATCACTACATCCCACTAAAGCAGGGGGTATTTTTCTCAAAAAAGTGATGATTGGAGCTGTGCGGGCGTTCATTTTTGACGCGCGCGAGTCTGATACAATTTGTTCGTTACTGTTTGAATGATATGCGCACAAAGAACGGCGAGGATTCATCGTGATTAAAGCGGAGCGACAGGATAAGGTTCGTCAGCTGCTCGAGGAGCAGGGCACGGTCTCGGTCAAGGAGATTTCGGATGCACTGGGCGTCTCGGATATGACGATCCGCCGTGATCTTGAGGAGCTTGCGAGCCTGGGCGAGATCGAGCGCGTGCACGGCGGCGCCCGCAGTGCGCAGGGTCGTCCCCACGCTATGTTGCGCCACGAGTACTCGCACAGCGAAAAGCGCACCAAGCATGCCGAGGAAAAGCTGCAGATTGCGCGCCGCGCCGTGGAGCTTATCGAGGAAGGTTCGACCATCTTTTTGGGTACGGGCACCACGGTTGAGCAGATGGCATCGATGCTGCCGGCGTGCCGCCTGCGCATTGTGACCAACTCGCTTTCGGTGTTTAACCTGCTCGAGGCGCGCGAAGACTGCGACCTGTGCCTCGTGGGCGGCATGTATCGTCGCCGCACCGCCGCTTTTGTGGGACCAACGGCCGAGGATACCTTGCGCGCACTGGGGATCGATGCAGCCTTTATCGGCGCAAACGGCATTTTGGACGGCGACGTGTCTACGTCTAACATGGAAGAGGGCCGCATCCAGCAGCTCGCCTTTAGCAAGGCAGACTCGCGCTATCTGATCGCCGACTCCAGCAAGATCGGCAAGCGCGACTTCTACACCTTCTGCCGTCTGGACAGCCTGGATGCCGTGGTGTGCGAGCCGGGTATCTCGGTCGAGGATCGCGCCGCCATCGAGGAGCATACGCAGGTCATTTGCTAGCTAGCGCTGCAGGATTGCTAGCAAGCACTGTGTGAGGACTTTTGCCCCCCTGTCATTGTGGGGAATCGGCGCGTCAGCGCTACGCGATATGACGCGCAAATGGGGACTTCGCCATCAAATTGTCTCAACCTGTAACAGGTAGGGGTGAAGTCACCAACCAGATGTTACAGATTGAGATTTTTGGCCCGGCCTATCCCGTTTGTCTCAATCTGTAACAGCTAGGACCTAAAAACTCGACTAGGTGTTACAGATCGAGATTTTGTCTATCCAGCCATCACCTTTGTCTTGATCTGTAACAGTTAGACGGTTAAAAGCGAGTTAGATGTTACAGATTGAGATATTTCTGCTCGGGCGTTCTGTTTGTCTTGATCTGTAACAGCTAGGGCCGAAATATTCGGCTAGATGTTACAAATCGAGATAAACGACCTGCTCGGGCCGAGCCAAAACAAAAGAGGCCGCATACGAACCCGTGGAGGGATTCGTATGCGGCCGACAGGGGGTATGCGGCAAAAGTTAGGCCATGAGCAGGCCGGTCTCCGCGACGTTCTTGTACCAGTACGCGCTCGCCTTGGGATAGCGCTTCTGGGTCTCAAAGTCGATGTAGAACAGGCCGTAGCGCTTGTTGTAGCCGTTGGTCCAGGAGAACTGGTCCTGCAGCGACCACACAAAGTAGCCGTCGACGTTCACGCCGCCGTCGATCGCCTTGAGGATCCACGCGAGATGCTGGCGCATGTAGTCGATACGAGGGGCGTCGTCGATAAAGCCATCCTCGAAGTCGTCCTTATAGCCCATGCCGTTCTCGGTGATGTAGATCTTCTTGTAGTTGGGGTAATCGTTCTTAATGCGCAGCAGCAGGTCGTACAGGCCCTCGGGATAGATAATCCAGTCCCAATCGGTGGTGGGTACGCCTTCGCGCACGCACGACTCGCCCACGCCCTTGAGGAACCAGCGCGAGGAGCCCTTGTCGCCGGTGCCATTGTGGTTGATGTCGTTTTCGCCCTCGGCAGCACGCAGGAACTGGCACTTGTAGGTGTTGACGCCCAGGCAATCGTTGTAGGGGAGCGCGGCGGTCAGCGCGGCGATGTCCTCGTCGCGGACGTCGAGCTCGCCGCCGGCGATATGGGCCAGCTTGGTTGCGGCTTCCATGGTGTCGGCTGCATAGTGGCCGCGGAAGGTGGCGTCGAGTACCCAGCGGTTGTTGATGACGTCGGCCATGCGAGCTGCCTCGCAGTCGGCGGCGTTGTTGGGGTCGAGGGGATACTTGGGCTCTAGGTTCTGGACAATGCCGATCTCGCCCTCAAAGCCGCCCTCATGGAAGGCGACGACAGCCTTGGCGTGGGCCACCATCATGTTGTGCATAAGCTGGAAGGCCTTGTCTAGGCGATACTTCTCGCCGTGCGGCCAGTTGCCGACGATAAAGCTGCCCTCGGCGGTCGCGGGAATCTCGTTAAAGGTAAACCAGTGCTTGACCTCGGTGAACTCGGCAAAGCAGAACTTGGCGTACTCGACAAAGGCGTCGATCGTCGTGCGCGTCAGGAAGCCTTCGCCGCCGTTCTGGTAAAAGGCCTCGGGCGTATCAAAGTGATCGAGCGTGACATAGGGGATAACGCCGGCTTTATTGCAGGTGGCAAAGAGCTCGTGGTAGAAGGCGACACCCTCGGGGTTGATCTCGCCAGTGCCGTTGGGGAAGATGCGGCTCCAAGCGATGGAGACGCGGATACCGTTGATGCCGAAGCGCTGGCACAGGTCGATATCGACCGGGTACTTGTTGTAGAAATCGCTTGCGGGGTCGGGGGAGAAGCGACCCTGGGCTGCCAGGAAATCGTCCCAGGGCACTTTGCCCTTGCCGTGCGTGCGGGTCTCGCCCTCAACCTGGTAAGCAGCGGTGGCGCCGCCAAACACAAAGCCGTCGGGGAACTGCATGGGGTTGGTCATGAGGCATCCTTTCTGTGGGATACGAATAGGGAGAGGTGCCCGAACTGGGGATCCGGGCACCAACAGAGGGAGGAGCTAGTCGAGGTTCTCGCGGAGCCACTTGATGGCGCCAGCGGGGTCGCGGGTAAGGTCGATATATTCCTTACCGCGCGGGGCGAGCAGCTTAATGCCCAGGCGATCGGTGTCGGCCTTCATGTCGTTGTAGTAGCTACGAACCTGCGGGGCAAGCACGATAACGTCGTACTGATCCATGATGGCAGTGTGCTGACCATAGGCGCCCGCGGAGGAAGCGATGTTCTCTCCGGTCTGCGCGGCACCTTCCTTGATGGCGTTGGCAAGCATGGCAGAGGTGCCGGCGCCGGCGCACAGGACGAGGACCTTCAGGCCATCGACATCCTTCTTGGCGGATGCATCGGCGGCGGGCTCGGGCTGATCGGCGACAGGCTTGCTGTCGGCGGCGGCAACGGTCGTCTCGACGGAAGCGGTGGCCTGCTCGACAGCGGGCGCAGGGTTGCTGGCGGCGATGGTGGCAGCACCATCGGACTCGAGACCCAGCTCGGCGGCGCGCTCGGCCTCCTGGTCGCAGAGCAGCTTGTCGTATGCCTTCAAGAACGGCAGGTAGATGATGGCGTCCAGCAAGATGATGATCGCGACAAATACCAGGGCGATAAGCTGGAAGTTCGTGGTGATGAAGATGCCGATGGGGGCGGGGGTAGCCCAAGGCACCACGAAGGAGAAGCCGTTCATACCCACATTGTCGATAAAGAACTTGGCAACGCTTACGTTGACGCAGCCGGCGGCAACAAAGGGGATGAGCATGTAGGGGTTAAGGATCATCGGCGCGCCAAAGAGCAGCGGTTCGTTGACGGCGAAGGCAACAGGAACAATCGATGCCTTACCGACGGCTTTGAGCTGCTTGGACTTCATAAAGAGAATCAGCAGAAGCGGCACGATGAACGTGGCGCCGGTGCCGCCGAACTCACCCACGAGCGACATGTTAAAGGTGAGGGAGTGGGCGGGGTGGCCGCCTGCCAGCAGGACCTGCAGGTTCTCGGCCTGGTTGGCAAGACGGATGGGGTCGATACCCGGCTGGACAATCGAAGGACCGTGGACGCCGATGAACCAGAAGAACGCGGTGGCTGCCTGGATAAGGATGAGACCGGGGTAGGTCTCTGCCGCAGTGAAGAGCGGGGAGAGCAGCTTGATGAGCAGCTCGGAGAACGGAACGCCCATGAGGTTGCGCACCACCACATCGATGATACCGCAGATGATGACAGCGCCGCCAAAGGGGATGATGTCACGGAAGTTCTGAGCGATGGCGCCCGGGACTTCCTTGGGCAGCTTAATGGTCAGATCGCGCGAGACGCAGAATTTATAGACCCACACGGTAATGAACGCGGCGATATAGGCCGAGAACAGACCGCGCGTGCCCATGCTGGTGCAATCGAAGACCGAAAGCTCGGAGCCGTCGAGCTTGGTGGTGAACTGCGTAACGGCGAGCAAAAGCATGCTGCACTGGGCGGCAACCATGGTGGAACCGTCGTTGAGCACCTTGCCGGCGGGCATGCGACGGTTCATGGAAGCCGTAAAGTTCTTGGCGGTGGTGCCGGCGACCATGATGCCCATGACGCCCATGGTGAAGTTGTACAGCTTATTGCACCAGTCGATGAGCGGCTGGGGCAGCGTGATGCCAACTACGCCGGGAAGGGTGGCAATCAACAGGAAGATCGAAGAGGTGAGGACAATGGGCATGCACCCAAGGAATCCGTCCTTGATGGCCTGGAGGTAGATGTTTCTCGAGATCTTCTCAAAGAACGGCTGATGCTTTTCGAGCATCTTTACGATGGCGTCCATAAAGCTCCTTTGTTACTTGATGCGCGATGCATGTGGATGGAACTGGTCGTCGATGGATGGTCAGGACTGCCCGGAAACCTTCCTGCTTAAGGAAGGCATTGTGAAATGACAACGTTGTCATTTCGTTAATGACAACGTAAGACATTTTTGGAAGAGCAACAAGGATTTACGGGTGAACGGTCGATATTGTCCGATAAACGGCTGATTTATCAGTCAGGCAGGTAGTGTATGCTAGAACGCAAAAAACAAGCGATAGAGAACCGAGTGGAGAAGCAGTGGCAACGATGGACAAGAAAAACGTCTCGATGAACGATGTGGCGATTGCCGCGGGTGTTTCTCTCAAGACGGTGTCGCGCGTGATCAACGATCCCGATAGCGTGCGCGAGTCGACGCGCGATAGGGTCCATGCTGCCATGGAGGCGCTTGGGTTCCGGGCGAACTTTGCCGCGCGTTCACTCAAGTTGGGCCGTTACGGGTGCATCGGCGTCGTGCTGTTCCACTTGTCGGGCGGCGCCGTGGACATGATTGACGGTATCGCCGATGCCGCCGAAGAGCGAGGCTTTGCTCTCACGATGATCAAAAAGCGGGCGGGGGAGAAGATGACCCTTGCCGAAGCGGCGCGTAGGATGTCGCAGCTTCCCGTCGACGGCATGATCTTCAACCTGCGTCAAATGGTCGATGACTTTGATACCTTTGAGGCGCCGAAAGACCTCAAGACGGTGATTATCACGCCGATGGAACATCCTACCTGCTCTACCGTTAGTGACGATCAAGAGGGTGGTGCGCGCATGGCGTGCGAATACTTCTTGAATCACGGGCATAAAAACGTGTACTTCGTCTCTGGTAAGAAAGAGTCGCTGTCGAGCCAGTGCCGTATGAAAGGTTGGCGTGCGGCACTCGAGGCGCGTGGCATTGAGCCGCCCGAGCCTCTGCAAGGCGATTGGAATGCGGATAGTGGCTATGCCGCGGGCCTTGTGCTTGCCGATAAGCCCGATTGCACGGCGGTCCTCGCTGCTAACGACTGCATGGCAAACGGCGTGATGATGGCTCTACGTGACAAAGGGCTCAGTGTGCCCGACGACGTGTCCGTGATCGGCTTCGACGATGAGCTCTACAAGACGATTCCCAACTCGATTCTGACGTCGGTGAAGTTTCGCCACCGCGAGCTGGGCATCCGTGCGCTTAACGAGGTCGTCGCAGGTCTGGAAGCCCCGAGCTCCAGAAGCCGTACGCTCGTCTCGGGCGTGTTGGTCGAGCGTTCCAGCGTGAAGGACCTGCGGGCGTAGACGTGCTTGGCTCGTTCATCTCAATCTGTAACAGTTAGGACCGAAATACTCGGCTAGATGTTACAGATCGAGATTGAGAGGATTGTCCTGTGCGTTTATCTCAATCTGTAACAACCAGACGTCCAAAACCGGTTTTAGTGTTACAGATTTAGACAATTCGGCCCCGTCTTCCCGGTTTGTCTTGATTTGTAACAGCTAGGGACCAAAAACTCGGCTAGATGTTACAGATCGAGACAAACGGCCCCCCCAGCCGAACAAAAACAAAAGGCCGGGGGCGGCGCGCCGTGTGACGTGCCACCCCCGGCTGAGAAATGGGGACAGGTTATGTGAGCGGGGCAATTCCGCTGGTCGCCAGCTGCTAGTCCAGACGACGGGTCTGCGCCACGTGCTTGTACCAGTAGGCGCTTGCCTTGGGCGTGCGCTTCTGGGTTTCAAAGTCAACGTAGAAGAAGCCATAGCGCTTGTTGTAACCATTGGTCCAGGAGAACTGATCCTGCAGACTCCACAGGAAGTAGCCGCCCACGTTGACGCCCACCTCCATGGCCTTGAGCAGCCAGCGCAAGTGCTGCTCGATGTAGTCGATGCGCGGCTGGTCGTCCACAAAACCGTCCTTGTAGGGGTCCTTGTAGCCCATGCCGTTTTCTGTAATGAAGATCTGCTTGTAGTTGGGGTAGCGCTGCTTAATGTAGACGAGCAGATCGAACAGGCCCTCGGGATAGATGATCCAGTCCCAGTCGGTGGTGGGGATGCCAGGCTTGTTCACGTGCTCGCCAATACCCTTAACGCGCCAGCGGCCGGTGCCCTTCTCGCCCGTACCGTTGTGGTGCAGGTCGTTCTCGCCGTCGTAAGCCTTCAAGAAGCGGCACTGGTAGTTGTTGACGCCCAGGTAGTCGTTGTAGAGCGCGGCCTCGCGCATAATCTCGAGGTCCTCGTCCAGGATCTCGATGGTGCCGCCCGAGACGGCAGCCAGACGGTTGGCGCACTCGAGGGTGTCGGGCGCGTAGTCGCCGCGGAAGGTGGCGTCGAGCAAGAACTGGTTCTGCAACACGTGCTCGTTGTTGGCGGCTTTGATGTCGGCGGGGTCGTTCTCGTTGAGCGGATACTTAAACTCCAACGACTGAATGACGCCGATTTTGCCCTTAAAACCGCCGTTGTGGAAGGCCAGTACGGCCTTGGCGTGGGCGAGCATCATGTTGTGCTCGCACTGGAAAGCCTCGGCCAGATGCGCCTTGACGCCGCCGGGGAAGGTGCCCTCGATGTAGGTGTTGGAGGCATCGGCCCAGATCTCGTTAAAGGTGAACCAGTAGGTCACCTGGTCGGCGTACTCCTTAAAGCAGAAGGTGGCAAAGTCCACAAAGGCATCGATGGTCTCGCGGTTGAGGAAGTCGCCCTTCTCAAAGAGGGCAAGCGGCGTGTCGAAGTGATGCAGCGTGACAAACGGCTCAACGTGGTGCTTGTGGCACTCGGCGAAGAGATCGTGGTAGAACTGCACGCCCTCGGGGTTGATCTCGCCGGTGCCGTTGGGGAAGATGCGGCTCCAGGCAATGGAGAGGCGAATGCCGTTGATGCCGAACTCCTCGCACAGCTCCAGATCGACGGGGTACTGGTTGTAGAAGTCCGAAGCGGGATCGGGGGAAAAGCGCCCCTGGGCCTCCAGGAAGTCGTCCCAGGCAACCTTGCCTTTACCGTGGGTGCGGGTCTCGCCCTCTACCTGGTAGGCAGCAGTGGCGCCGCCAAAGACAAAGTCCTCGGGAAACTGCGCAGGCGGGTTGGTGACGCTAGCAGGGTTAACGGACATGATGATCCAATCGTCTAAATCGAAGGGCCAGCCGGTCTTGGATGGTCGGCTGGCCCTGTGCGTTACTTACTTCGAGAGTTGCTCGCTTACGAAGGCGAGAGACTTATCGCCGTTCTGGGAAAGCTCAATGTACTGCTTACCGCGGCAGGCGACGCACTTGTTGCCCACGCGCTCGCAGTCCTTCTGCAGGTCGGCCAGGTAGCTTGCGGCTTGCGGGGCCAGGACGACCAGATCGAAGTCGGGGAGCATGTCCACGTGGTTGCCATAGGCCTCGGCAGCGGTTTCAAGATTGATGCCGCGCTCCTTGGCGGCCTTGGCCAGCGCGTTGGCGAGCAGGCCCGAGGTACCGCCACCCTGGCAGAGCACGAGCACGCGTTTGCCGTTGAGGTCGCTGGTGGCCGTTGCCTCGGCAGCGGGTGCTGCGGAAGCGGCGGGAGCGCCGGCTTCCACGGCCTCGGCAGCAGCGCCGGCGGCAACGCTCTTGGCATCGGCCTTGCCCTGGAAGGCATCGTTGAGCTTGGCGGCCTTCTCGGCGTTCTTGGCGGCGAGCTCCTCCTGGGAAATCTCGGCCTCCTCGGCGCACTTCTGGGCGTCATAGGCACGGAAGAACGGATAGTACAGAACGAAGTCGACGACCAGGATAAGGGCGAGCATCACAAAGGCGAGCGGCTGGAAGCCCAGGCCCATGATGGTGCCGATGGGGCCGGGGACGGTCCAAGGCAGGGTGTACATAAAGCCGTTCATGCCCAAGAAGTCGATAAAGATCTTGAGGATCCAGATGTTGGCGATCGGGGCAAAGACAAACGGGACAAAGAAGACGGGGTTGAGCACGATAGGCGCGGCGAACAGCAGCGGCTCGTTGACGGCAAAGCACACGGGGACGATGGCGGCCTTACCGACAGCGCGCATCTCCTGGGACTTGGCCAGGAAGCAGAACATAAAGACCAGGACGAGCGTGGCGCCGGTGCCGCCCATGCAGACGACGAAGTACTGGGCACCCTGGGTCAGGACAGCGGAAGCGTGCTGGCCGGCCTGGAACGCAGCCAGGTTGTCGGTCATGTTGGAAACGAGGGCGGCGGCGATGGCGGGCTCGACGATCGAGGGGCCGTGGACGCCCACGAACCAGAACAGGCTCATGGCGCCGTAAATCACAGCAAGGCCGATGTAGCCGTCGGCAGCGGTGAACAGGGGCTGGAACACCTGGATGACGCCCTGGGCAAAGCAGAAGCCAAAGGCAGCGCGGAAGACGATGTCAAAGACCCAAAAGACGGTGATGCAGACGGAGAAGGGGATGATGTCCTTAAAGGTCTGCGAGATGTTGGGCGGAACCTGCTCGGGCATCTTGACGGTGATGTTGCGCTTGATAAAGAACTTGTAAATGATGCCGGTCACAAACGCAGCGATGAAGGCGGTCAGTAGGCCCTTGGAACCAAGGTAGGTGGTGTTGAAGCCACTGGCGGCATCCGTGGCGATGGTGTCGCTCGAAAGGAGCAAGAAGCCGATGATGGCCGCGCACATGCACGAGATAAAGTTGATCTGGTTATTCTTGGGCAGATCGCGGTTCTGGGCGTCGGCGAAATGCTTGGCCGTGGTAGCGGCGCAGGCGATGGCCAGGATGCCCATGGAGTAGTTGTAGCACTTCCACAGGGCGTTGTTGATGTCATCGGGCCAGTAGAAACCCCAGATGTTGGGGACCGAGGCTACCAGGCAGAAGATGGACGAGAAGATGATGATGGGGATGACGGAGATAAAACCGTCGCGGATCGCCTTGAGGTACTTGTTGCGGGCGATCGCGTTGAAAAAGGGCTGGCCCTTTTCGATGGTGGCGATGAGTTGCTCCATGCAAAGCTCCTAAGAGTCGGTGGGTTAGCAACGATGGTAGCTTTTGACGTTTGGTTGCCAAAATGCTGACGTTGCCATTTTGTGACACAAAATAAGATGCGAACCGATGGCCCCTGTGCCTGCGGACCGTCGATTTCTTGCGCGTAAACGTTTGAGCCGCCCGGTGGCTCTGTGTTTGCACAATGGCAACGTTAACATTTGGGCGATAAAAGCCGTTCGGGGAAGCAAAAATGTCGGTGAACGGTAGGTTTTGGGTGGTGAGCGTATGGTGGGGGAGGCGTTAGATATACTTGAAGATGTTTCATTTGACTGCGTAGGGTGCCACCAATGGCATCGTTGACATAGAAAGATCGACCTATGGCCGCTGTTAAAAAATCGGTTTCCGTTAAGGATGTGGCGCTCCTCGCGGGCGTCTCAGAACAGACGGTCTCGCGCACCGTCCACGATTCACCCAGCGTGCGCCCCGAGACCAAGGAGCGCGTGCGTGCCGCCATGCGCGAGCTGGGGTATCGCCCCAATTTTGCCGGTCGATCGCTGCGCCGCGGCAAGTTTAAGACCGTCGGCGTCGCCATGTTCAACATTACCGGTACCGGCAACCTCGACCGTATGGAGGGCTTTGCCGCCGCCGCCGATAAGCACGGCTACGCCATTACCCTCACTAAAGTAGATGGACATCCCTATACTCTCGAGAGCGCATCGTCGCGCATGAGCGCACTGCCGGTGGATGGCATGGTTGTGATCATGAATCGCATGCCGGCGGACTTTGGCACCTTTGAGCCGCTGCCTGGTATGCAGACGGTGCTCGTTACCATGCTGGAGCACCCGCTGTGCTCGACGGTCGATAACGATCAGTTCGATTGTTCGCGCCAGGTTGTCGAGTACTTGCTGGGGCAGGGGCACAAGACCGTGCACTTTATCTCGTGTCCCGAACGCTCGCTTTCGGGCATGCAGCGCGAGGAGGGCTGGCGCGAGACATTGCGTGCGCATGGTATTGAGCTGCCGCGACTCATCCGTGGCGACTGGACGGCGCGGAGTGGATATGCCGCAGGCCAGGCTCTGGCGGACGATCCGACCTGTACTGCCATCTATGCCTCCAATGACGCCATGGCCTACGGCTGCATTCGCGGACTCGAGTCGCGCGGAAGGCGTGTGCCCGAGGACGTGAGCGTGGTGGGGGTTGATGATAGTCTGGGCGACATCGTGCCCGATCGTCGCCTGACCACCGTGCGCTTTGACAACAAGCGTGTCGGCATGTGGGCAGTCGACAAGATCGCCGGCGCCGAGGGAGTTGCGTCTGGCGTGGAGCACATGCTGATCCCCGGCGTGCTCGTAGAGGGCGATACGGTGCACGATTTGCGTTAGGGCGCGGTCCTGTTTGGGTTTCCGTTAATCATGTTTGATATTGTTCGAAATGGTTTGGAAACCGTTCACGGGCAAAAATTGACCGTTCATAGCTTGAAATTACGTTTTGCGCTGTTCTTTTTTGTTTGAATGTTATTGTTTCTGTCATACACAACGCAGCGCGTATGCCCGGACGCGGTGCTCTCCGTTGGTTCATATGTGAAAGGAACGCAATATGGCAACCAAAGAAGAAATCTCGATGGTTGGATTCGAGATTGTCGCATACGCGGGTGACGCCCAGACTGATCTGCTTGCAGCGCTCGATGCTGCTCGCGAGGGTGATTTTGAGAAGGCCGAACAGCTGCACAAGGATGCCAGCGATGCGCTTATCGGCGCCCACGACACGCAGACCAAGCTGCTTTCGCAGGAGGCCGGCGGCGGCGAGATGGAGATGACCTTCATCATGGCTCACGCTCAGGACACTCTCATGACCACTATGATCCTGGAGAAGCAGGCCCGCTTTACCATCGATGCCTACAAGCGCATTGCCGAGCTCGAGGCCAAGCTCGCCTAACGAGCCCGCACAACCAAGTCCCCTTCCAAAAGCCCTGCCGCTATCCGCGGCAGGGCTTTTCTGTATCCCATCTATCTCGGTTGCGGCGAAAAAGGGGTCGATAGACCAAAATGACCCGCTTTTCCCGTCCCCGGAGGATCAGTTAGCAGTACTCGCCACGAAACTGGACCATCTACTACGTTTAACCCGATACCCCCGAACACACCTGCGTTTCATGGAAAACTGCAGGCGTTCTACCTGCGGTTTTGTTTTTACATCACGGGGCATGGTCGGGGATGGGCAGTTAAACGTAGTAGATGGGCCCATTTCGTGGCAAGCGGGTCATGCGGCAGCCCGTTGCGCCTCCTCCCGTTCGATTTTTGCTCGGTGGGTATACTTCCTTTCGCATTAAACGCCGGAATGAGGAGGTATCCAAATGCCGGACAACGGATCGATTCAAAAGAGAGACGCGAGCGAGATGGCTCATGGGCGTCCTGTCCAGATAACCGAGCAAACAACGGTGACCGAGCTGCAGCCCAGCCTATCCGATGTCGTGTGCGCAAACAAAAAACTGCAGATTGGCCTCATCGTTGCGCTCGTGGTACTGGCGCTGCTGTCGGGGTTTGTGGCTCGTCCGCATTTTGCCGATACCAAGACTTGGGACTCTACCATCGAGGTCATCGATCAAAAGAAGGGCAATGTATTGGCGCTCACGACCTCGTGCGTCGCCCTATCTGCGGGTATCACTGCGCTGCCGGGCGATACGGGAACGCCGGTTGCTGAGCAGCTCGCTCAGCTTTCGGGTAATCTTGGTATCGTGCTTGCCGTGCTATACCTAGAGAAATATTTACTCACGATTTTGTGGTCGGTTGGCCTGGGCATCCTGATCCCGTTTGCGCTGGTGCTCTTTGCAGCGTCGCTTGGCATTCACGGACGCTGGAGCACGAGCACGGTCATTCGTCGCGTGGCAACGCGTGTGCTGGTGGTCGCCATCATTAGCATGGTGTTGGTGCCCGCGAGCGTATGGGTGTCGCAGAAGGTCGATGAAACGTATCGAGTGAGCATCGAGGCGGCCGAGCAAAAGGCGACTGACGCTGCGAGTGCGGCAGATAGCGATAACTCCAAAGCAACCAAGAAAAAGACTGAGTCCGCAGAGTCCAAGAACGTGCTTGAACAGCTTGCCGACGGTGCCTCGGGTCTCGTCACGACGGTGACCAGCGGCGCCAAGCAGATGACCGATGAGATTGTGCAGCAGGTGACCGATCTGATCGAAGGTGTCATCGTGATGATAGTGACCTCGTGCGTTATCCCATTGCTGGTGCTCGCGGCGTTTTTGTGGCTGGGGCACACACTGCTGGGGATTGATATTTCCGGGCCGACGAATTATTTGACGGGCCGCTTTCTGGGCACTCCGTCCAAGCATGCCAAGAAGGGCGGGCAGTCCTAGTAGCTAAAACAGCTGTATATACCGGGGAATACCGCCGAAGGGTGGCCGAGACACGTTCTCGGCCGCCCTTTTGTTTGTTGAACACATGGTCGCTACGCCCGCGCCCGGTCCAAACGGTCAGCAATCATCCGTGAACGGTATTTGTTCAAAAAAGAACAAAGATAAACAAAAAGTTGTTGCAGTTACTGTTCGAATGTGTTCAAATAAACATGAACAGTGAAGAATCGCACATTCAGATGCCCGGACCTGAACGAGATTCAACACTTCCAAACAGAAACAACGCACCTGCGTATCTCTCAAGGAGGATGTCATGAGGGTTGTAATCGCTTCCGATGCCGACGGCATGTCGATGAAGGAGTCCATCAAGGAGATGCTCATCGCCGATGGTCACGAGGTCGTCGACTATTCCGAGACCCCTGCCGCGGACTTTGTCGATTCCGCTACCGCCGTTGCCAAGGACCTGCTGGAGCACAAGGATTCCCAGGGCTTCGCATTCGATAAGTACGGTGTCGGCTCCTATATGGCCGCCGTCAAGATCAAGGGCATGGTCGTCGCTAACATTTCCGACGAGCGTTCCGCCTACATGACCCGCGAGCACAACGGCTCGCGCATGGTCACCATGGGCCCGGGCGTTGTGGGCACCGAGGTCGCCAAGAAGATCGCCCGCGAGTTCCTGCGTGCACAGTACGCCGGCGGTCGTCACCAGATCCGTGTCGACATGCTCAACAAGATGGCCTAACGAGAGCCACCGAGAACTCGAACTTCTATCTCAACTTGTGAATTCAGACGAAAGGACGTTCTGATGAAGAAGACCATCGCAATCGGTTGCGACCATATCGTTACGGACGAGAAGATCTATCTGGCCGACCGCCTGGAGCAGGCTGGCTACCAGGTGCTCGACTGCGGCACCTACAGCCACACCCGTACGCACTATCCCATCTACGGTAAGGCCGTGGGCGAGGCTGTTGCCAGCGGCAAGGCCGACTTTGGCGTGGCCCTGTGCGGCACCGGCATCGGCATCACCAACGCCGTCAACAAGGTTCCCGGCGCCCGCTGCGCCCTGGTTCGCGACATGACCTCTGCCCTGTATGCCCGTCGCGAGCTCAACGCCAACATCGTGGGCTTTGGCGGCAAGATCACCGGTGAGTTCCTGATGGCCGATATCATGCTTGCCTTCCTGGAGGAGCCTTACGAGAAGACCCCCGAGCACGATGCCCTGATCGCCAAGATCGATGCCTGCAATAAGGCCGACGCCGAGGCTCAGGCTGACCCACACTTCTTTGACGAGTTCCTCGAGAAGTGGGACCGCGGCGAATACCACGACTAGTGGGGTTACGCGGTTTTGCCAAACCGCGTAACGGGTCGATGCTGCGCGGCGTTCAGGCACCCCATCTCGTCGCTCAAACCGTCGCTCGCGTACATGAAGTACGCGTCGCTCCTCTTTCGCGGCGACCTGGGGCACCTGATCGCCGCTCGCTGACGTTGGGGGTACCTGTGGGGTTACCGCTGTTGTTGCGAAGCGTTCTGGTTCGGCGAGCTGCTCCGATAACACGTTTGCTTGGCTTGACTTGTGTGCTTCGTTATTGACGGACCCGGCATTCTGCAGCTTTTCAATTGACGGCTCGCGTTTCTGTGAGGGGGCGCGGGCCGGTTTTCTATCAGCCCTATTGACTTGGTGGGCTGTCGTAAGAAAGGGAAGACTCCTATGGAGTTTGTTCTTGATAACGGTTCTATCCGCGTGGCACTGAGCACGGCGGGCGGGTCGTTCACTTCTATTGCGGCCAACGGCCGTGAGTACCTGTGGCAGGGTGATCCGGCAGTCTGGTCGGGCCAGGCCCCCATTTGCTTCCCGATCTGCGGTGGCCTTCGTGACGGCCACGCAATGACCATGGGCGGCCGCGAGGTAAAGCTCGCCCGCCACGGCTTTGCGCGCAAGCAGGAGTGGAAGCTCGAGGAACAGAGCGACAACATGGTTGCGCTGAGCTTAAGCTCTGCCGACCATGCCGAGTTGCTCGAGCAGTACCCGTATCCGTTTAAGATCGTTGCTCGTTACACGATCGATTCGGAAAAGGTTGCCGTGTCGTACGAGGTGACCAATGAGGGCACCGAGGACATGCCGTTCTTTGTGGGCGGTCACCCCGGCTTTAAGTGCCCGCTCGACGAGGGCGAGTCCTATGACGACTACGAGCTTCGTTTTGAGCAGCGTGAGGCCACCGACCTCTGCACTGCCGTTCCCTCGACGGGCCTGATTGATGTTGAGCATCGCAGCAAGAACCCGATGGTTGGCCATGACCTGCCGCTGACCCACGAACTCTTTGACTTCGCGGAGACCATCTTTGACGTGCTCGAGAGCCGCGTGGTTACGCTGACCAAGAAGACCGAGGACAAGGGCGTGCGCCTGACGTTCCCCGATATGCCGTACCTGATTGTGTGGAGCAAGCCCGAGGGTGACTTTGTGGCCGTGGAACCGTGGGGCGGCCTGTCAACCTGCTCCGACGAGGACGATATTCTGGAGCACAAGCGCGGCTGCCTGGTGGCCAAGCCGGGGGAGACCGTCACCCGCGGCTTTGAGATCGAGATCCTTTAACGAGCTATCGTATGTTTGGGGTCGCGCGTGTCGTGCCCCGGAAACAGGAGTTCAATATGATTCTGACTGTTACCATGAACCCGTCGATTGATACGCGCTATCAGCTCGATAAGCTGGTCATCGACGATGTTAACCGGGTGACGCCCGAAAAGACCGCTGGCGGCAAGGGCCTCAACGTGAGCCGCGTGCTGCTGCAGCTGGGCGACGACGTGCTCGCGACTGGCCTGCTTGGCGGTCACATGGGTGCCTATATGGCCGAGCTCATGGATGCCGACGGCGTCAAGAACGACTTTGTGCCCATTGCCGGCGAGACGCGCATTTGCCTGAATATTCTGCACGAGGGCAATCAGACCGAGCTTTTGGAGAGCGGCCCGCAGATCGCCCCGGCCGAGCTCGAGGCCTTTACGGCCAAGTTCGCCGAGCTTGCAGCGAAGGCGGACGTTGTGACGCTTTCGGGCTCGCTGCCGCGTGGCATCGATGCCGGCTACTATGCCGAGCTCGTCAAGATCGCCGAGGAGGCAGGCGCCAAGGTGCTACTCGACACCTCGGGTGCATCGCTGGAGGCCGCGCTGGAGTCCGACGCTAAGCCCGAGCTCGTAAAGCCCAACCTGACCGAGATTAACGGCCTACTGGGTACGTCCTTTACGACCGATGATGTCGATGCCCTGCGCGAGGCGCTTGCCGCCGATGGCCGCTTTGCTGGTATTCCCTGGGTCGTTGTCTCGATGGGCGCTGCCGGTTCGGTAGGATTCCATGAGGGCCGCGCGTTCCGCGCCAAGACGCCCGCGATTGCGGCTGTAAACGCGACGGGTTCCGGCGACTCGACCATCGCCGGTTTTGCGCATGCCATTGCTGCTGGCGCCGACGACGTCACGGTGCTCAAGACCGCCAATACCTGCGGCAAGCTCAACGCCATGGATCCCAAGACCGGCCACCTGGTCATGGACCGCTGGGACGAGGTCTACAACAGCGTTGTCGTGACTGAACTCTAGGGTTACGCGGTTTTACCAAACCGCGTAACGGCGCGACGCTGCAAACGCCTCTAAGCGGCAATCTGACGTTCAATCGTCGGGCATGACCAAAAGGTCAATGCCCTCCTCTTTCACGTCACCTTGCTCGCTTAGGGGCGTTTTCGCTCATATGACCCAATCCGCTGTCAAGAGCCACAATGGCCCCGCCGACCGCTTGCAATCGGTCGGCGGGGCCTGCCGTTGAACCCGTCCCGGTCCGCCCCCGGCATG
>NZ_JBQKEF010000009.1:0-93612 GCF_052121455.1 Collinsella sp. LCP19S3_D3
CGAAGAGCTCGACGGCCCGCCTCCTGGACTCCAGGTCGTGCTTCACCCTGAGGTCTATACTCATGGAAAACCTCCCATTTCCCGATGTCCAAGAAATGGGAGGCAGTTCACAGGCACCTTCGTGGTGGTTTGGGGTGGGGCTCGCTGCTATCATGGACAACGTTGAATTTCTACGAAGGAGCAGGGCATATGGCGATTCTTTTGGGATGCGATTCCGTCAGCCTAGAGTTTCCCACCAAGCATATTTTCGATAGCGTGACGCTTGGCGTGGACGAGGGTGACCGCATTGGCATCGTCGGTAAAAACGGCGACGGCAAGTCGACGCTGCTGAGTGTGCTCGCCGGTACGCTGGAGCCCGACGACGGCCGCGTGACGCATCGCCGCGACACGACGATTGGTTTGCTCGGCCAAAAGGACAACCTGGTCGATACCGACACCGTGCATCATGCCGTCGTCGGCGACACGCCCGAGTACGAATGGGCCTCGAGCCCGCGTACGCGCCAGATTCTGGCTGGCCTTATTAGCGATGTGCCCTGGGAGGGCACGGTGGGCGAGCTTTCGGGCGGCCAGCGCCGTCGTGTGGACCTCGCGCGCCTGCTGATCGGCGACTACGACGTGCTCATGCTCGACGAGCCCACCAACCACCTGGACATGCGCACCATCAATTGGCTCGCGCGTCACTTAAAGGCCCGCTGGCAGCGCGGTCAGGGCGCGATGCTCGTGGTCACGCACGACCGTTGGTTCTTGGACGAGGTCTGTACCAGCATGTGGGAGGTCCACGACGGCCAGGTCGACCCCTTCGAGGGCGGCTACTCCGCGTATATCCTTCAGCGCGTAGAGCGCGACCGCATGGCCGCCGTTACCGAGGAGCGCCGTCGCAACATGGCGCGCAAGGAGCTCGCGTGGCTGAGCCGCGGCGCACAGGCGCGCTCCACCAAGCCCAAGTTTCGTGTGGAGGCCGCTCGCGAGCTCATCGCCGACGTGCCGCCCGTGCGCGACGAGCTGGAGCTCAAGCGCCTGGCGGTGAGTCGCCTGGGCAAGCAGGTTATCGACGTGGTCGACGTGGACGCCGGCTATGCCGATACCGACGGCGCGCCCAAGCAGGTGCTCTCCGACGTGACCTGGCTCATTGGTGCGGGCGACCGCTATGGTCTTTTGGGCGAGAACGGCGCCGGCAAGTCCACACTGCTCGATGTGATTCAGGGCAAGATCGCGCCCCTGCGCGGCCGCGTGAAGATTGGCCAGACGGTGCGCTTTGGCGTGCTGTCGCAGCAGCTCGAGGAGCTCGAGCCCTACATGGGCGACACGATCCGCGAGGTGCTCAGCAACTACAAGAAGTACTACGTTATCGATGGCAAGGAGACCTCGCCCGAGAAGCTCTGCGAGCGTCTGGGCTTTACGACGCAGCAGCTCTGGAGTCGTATCGGCGATCTTTCGGGCGGACAGCGCCGTCGCCTGTCGCTGCTGCTGACGATCCTGGACGAGCCCAATGTGCTCATCCTGGACGAGCCCGGCAACGACCTGGATACCGACATGCTGGCGATTGTCGAGGACCTGCTCGATGGTTGGCCCGGCACGTTGATTCTGGTAACGCATGACCGCTTTTTGATGGAGCGCGTGACCGACCAGCAGTGGGCGCTGCTCGACGGCCACCTGACGCACATGCCCGGCGGCGTCGACCAGTACCTGCGCCTGTGCAATGCCACCGCCGAGGGCGAGCCCGTGGGTGCGCCGAGCGCCAAGACCGGCACGTTCGACACCGGTGCCGCGGCAGCTGCGGCCGAAAAGCCCAAGGCGAGCGGTCAGCCCAATGGCCTTTCCAATGCCGAGCGCCAGAAGCTCCGCCGCGAGGTGAGCTCGCTCGAGCGCAAGATGGAGACGCAGCGCGCTCGCGTGGAGGAGGTCGAGGCCGCGATGGCTCAGGTCGACCCCACCAACTACACGGCGCTGGGCGAGCAGCAGGCAAAGATCGACGAGGCTCACGCCGCTATGGACGAGCTGGAGATGGCGTGGCTCGAGGCGAGCGAGAAGCTCGAGGGCGAGGAGTAGACGAGGATGATCAAAGCCGCATTTTTCGATATCGACGGCACGCTACTGAGCTTTAAGACGCACCGGATTCCGGCGTCGGCGCAGCAAGTGCTCGACAGCTTTCACGAGCAGGGGATCGCGTGCGTGATCGCCACAGGCCGTCCGACCTACCAGATGCCGGATTGGCTGTTCGATCTTGGTTGGGATGCGTACATTACGCTTTCGGGCCAGCACTGTTTTGATGCCGAGGGCGTCTACCGTAGCTGCCCGATTGACCCGGAGGACGTTGCGGTGATTGTGGACCAGGTGGCCGAGGGGCGCTACGACTCGCTGTGCATGCAGGGCGAGAACTCGTTTGTGAACCGCCTGTCCGAGCGCGTGGTGACGGCCGGTAACAACGCGGGAATCGTCTACCACGAGGAGCCGTTTGAGCACGCCTTCGATGCGCCGGTTTACCAGTTTTGCGCCTTTGTGGATCCTGCCGACGAGCATATCGTGACCGACGCCGTGTCGCATTCGCTCACCACGCGCTGGTGCGACCTGTTCTGCGACATTATTCCGGCCAACGGCGGCAAGGACCTGGGTGTGGCGGCGACGCTGGAGCGCCTGGGCATCGACGCGAGCGAGGCGATCGCCTTTGGCGATGGCGAGAACGACCTGTCGATGTTTGCCGCCGTGGGCACGAGCGTGGCCATGGGCAACGCGCAAGACACGGTAAAGGCTGCGGCGAGCTACGTGACGACTGCCGTGGACGACGACGGAATTTACAACGCCGCAAAGCACTTTGGGCTGCTATAGCTGCGGCTCGGCACTTGGGGACGTTCCTTTTCTGCCGGCAGTTGGGGACGCCCCTTGCGCGTTGTGTGCCGCGTCGCCCGGCCGGACAGCCACGCATGCTACAGGTTCTTGACACCCATCGCGCGCATGGCGTTCAGGATGGCGATGATCGCCACGCCCACGTCGCCAAAGACGGCGAGCCACATGTTGGCGATGCCAAGCGCCGCGAGCACCAGAATCAGCAACTTAATGCCCAGTGCAAAGATGATGTTCTGCCGAACAATCGTCATGGTCTTGCGAGCCACGCGGATTGCACGGGAAATGTTGGACGGCTTGTCGTCCATCAGCACAACGTCCGCTGCCTCGATTGCGGCGTCGGAGCCCATGGCGCCCATGGCAATGCCCACATCGGCACGGGTGAGCACGGGCGCATCGTTGATACCGTCGCCCACAAAGGCGAGCTTGCCCTTGCCCGATTCGGTCGCCAGCAATGCCTCGACGCGCTCGACCTTGTCACCTGGCAGAAGCTGCGCGTGGAACTCATCGACTCCCAGCTGATTGGCCACGGCGGCGGCCACTTCCTCGCGGTCTCCCGTGAGCATGACGGTGCGCTTGACGCCGGCGGCGTGCAGCTCGCGAATCGTTTGCTCGGCATCGGCCTTGACGGTGTCGGCAATTACGATGTGACCGGCATAGACGTCATCGACCAGCACATGGAGGATAGTGCCGACGACCTCGCAATCGGGCGCTTCGATGCCGACCGCGGCGAGCATCTTGGCGTTGCCGACGACGACGTGCTTGCCGTCGATGTTCGCCGTCACGCCATGGCCCGCGTCGTTGGTGGAGTCGCATACACGCTTGGGGTCGAGTTGGCCCTGGAAGGCGGCGCGCACCGACTGCGCGATGGGGTGGTCGGAGAACGACTCGGCGAGGGCTGCGACTTCAAGCAGCGATTGCTCGGTATAGCCGCCCTCGGGGTGCACCGCGACGACCGAGAACGTGCCGTTGGTGAGCGTGCCGGTTTTGTCGAAGACGACGGTATCCACATCGGCGAGCGCCTCGAGGTAGTTGGAGCCCTTGATGAGAACTCCCAGCTTGGACGCGCCGCCGATGCCGCCAAAGAAGCTCAGTGGCACGCTAATTACGAGTGCGCACGGACAGCTGACGACGAGGAAGGTCAGGCCGCGTAGGATCCAATCGGACCAAGCACCGGTCACCAGGCCGCCGCCGAGCGCGAGCACCGCTGCCGCGCCGGTGACGGCGGGCGTGTAGACGCGGGCGAACCGTGTGATGAAGTTTTCGGTGCGCGCTTTCTTCTCGCTGGCGTTTTCCACGAGCTCCAGGACGCGCGCGACGGTGGACTCGCCAAAGGGTTTGGTGGTGCGTACGCGGATAAGACCCGTCATGTTGATGCAGCCGCTGATGATATCGTCGCCGGTCTTGGCGGTACGGGGGACCGACTCGCCGGTGAGGGCGGCGGTGTCGAGCTGGGTTACGCCCTCGACGATAACGCCGTCGATGGGCACGCGCTCGCCGGGCTTGATGACAATGACGGTGCCGACGGCGATGTCATCGGGAAAGACCTGCTCGAGCGTGCCGTCAGCCTGCTCAACGTTGGCGTAATCGGGCGCGATGTCCATCATGGCGCTGATCGATTTGCGGCTCTTGCCCACGGCGTATGTCTGGAACAGCTCGCCGACCTGGTAGAACAGCATAACGGCGGCGCCTTCGGCCATGTGCGGGTCGGTATCGGGGAAGAGCACCGTGGCAAACGCGCCGATGGTCGCGACGGCCATGAGGAAACTCTCGTCGAACGCCTTGCCGCGGCGGATGTTGCTGAATGCCTTTTGGAGCACGTCGTAGCCGGCAATCAAAAACGGCACGAGGAACAGCACAAAGCTGGCGTAGATGTTGCCTGGGGTGCCGAATGCGGCGGTGAGGGCGCCGAGCTCATCGAGGGCGTACACCACGACAAAAATACCCAGCGCTACCAGGATGCGGTTGCGTTTATGCTCGAGTGACTCTTTTTTCTTGCGCTTCTTCTTTTTCTTCTTGGGGTCGGCGGTGGCCATGACTCGTATCCTCCCATTTGAATGTATGAACACTCGCTCATGTAATTTCGCGAGCAAAGGCCGCGGCAAGCGCGGCCTTGCGTATCAGCGTATGCGCAGGCTAGAGAATGATCTCGCAGTCCGGCTCGGCGTCGGCGGTGAACTCCACGACGCGATCGAGGACCTCGTCGAACTCAGCGTCGTCGGCTTCGAGCGTCAGCTTCTGAGTCATAAAGTTGACCGAAACGGATTTGACGCCCTCGAGCTTGGCGAGTTCGTCCTGAAGCTCACGCGCGCAGTTGGCGCAGTCGATCTCGTCGAGCTTGAACTGCTTTTTCATGATGGGTTCCTTTCCCTGTATTTGCGGCTTGGGTGCAGGCCGCGCTGGTACCGTGGTTGGTCGCTATTCGCAGATGTGGCTCATGCCTTGGTTGAGCATGGTGTAGACATGATCGTCGGCGAGCGAGTAGAGGATGTTGCGCCCGTCGCGCCGGAATTTAACCAGGTGCGACTGTTTGAGCGTGCGCAGCTGGTGCGACACCGCGGACTGCGAAGTCGCAGTCGCTTCGGCGATGTCTGCCACGCAGAGCTCGCGGCCCATGAGAGCGTAGAGGATCTTGATACGCGTGGTGTCGCTGAAAACCTTGAACAAGTCGGCAAGGTCGTACAGCAGCTCCTCGTCGGGAAGGTCCTCGGGCGAGCAAGTGGTGGGGATGTCGGGCACGATGGTGGTGTCGATATCGGTCCTTATTTCATCGGCGTGTTCGCTCATTGCAATATCCTTTCATATGAACATGTGCTCATATAACTTACTTCCGAGTATATGAGCGCATGTTCATATGTCAATATAATTTGCGAAATTTTTTGCTGTCGATTGGCCCCAGAGGCGGCTAAGGGCATTGGTTGGTGCTGATAAGGCCGCCGATGCCAACGTGGGTACCCTAGCGACGTGCAAAAACGGGAGTTTTCAGTATCGACGAGGGGTTATTTATTGCATGATACGGCGTCGTTTGCCGCCACAGGGCTTTACTGGAGTGCAAATGGCAATAGATATTCCCCAGCTGTTGCCTAACTTACATCAAAAACAGCGGCTTCGGTGCAAAATGGGGCAATTCGGCCGGCCTCGGATACTCGGCTCTGCTGAAAACTCCCGTTTTTGCACGTCGCCGGGGTACCCACCCTGTCAGTCCGCCTCTGTTCTGGCCCCGTACACCCTGCCTTCGGGTGTGGAGGTGCTTGTTTGGGCGAACTCCGGGCAATCCAGCTCGATGACTTGCATGTCGTCGATGGCCGGGACATTGTTGATCGTCGGGTCGTCCAGCGAGATGCCCTCGAGCACTGCGCGCTCGAGCTCAAGTGCATTACCCTGCGCTGCGTCTTGACGGAGGAGCTCCTCAATACGCTTCTTTTCCTCGATAAATCTCCTGAGCACAAATTGTCGCAGCTCTTCTTGCTTGATTGCGAAATCTTTGGGCAGGCGCGATGGGCGAATGCCCTCCTTTCGCTGGATTGCCTCCATAACCCTGGCGAAGGCGCTGGCGTGCATAAAGGAATAGCGACTGACGGTAATGATTCCGTAGCCCATGGACGCCAGCGCGTTCTTGCGCTCTTCGTCAATGGCGCGGTCTTCTTCGGCATCGTGCTGAAATCCGTTGTATTCGATGTCGGTTCGGGACCGCTTGAGATATGCATCCATATAGAACTTTTCGCGCCGCGTGAGATTCTTTGCAGCAGCTGTGACCTTTACTTCGTAGTCGGTCTCGATCTCGCTAATGCCAAGACCGCCCTCGCGCCTGGGTAGCGTGAGCATCATGACAAACGCCGTTTCCATCGGCGATCGGCATCCGTCCCGCACGCATTGGATGGCTTTTCGGGCAAGTTCGAGGCCCTTGCAGTCGATGAGGGAGTTAAAGAAATGTTTAAGGCTCGAAGTCGAGGTGAGCGCGAAGCGCTCGGTATAGGATGTCGAGGCATCGTGACCAAGGGAATAGGCTCCACACAGTTCGAAGTAGTACTCCACAAGTTCTCGAAAGGGAAGATAGGTTGCGGCCTGAAGCGCACAGAGTTCGACGCCGACAATATAGATGTCGTCGGCAAGCTTGATAAAGCGCGAGCCCGCGAATCGCTTGGATGATACGTGGCACTTGCAGCCCGTCATGCTGCGCACGTTTGCGCGCTCGAACACCGTTGTATCGAGCGGGGCATCGTTATCCAGTGCGACGTTGTGCCTGGCGAGCCAGTCGGCGGCAGAGTTGAGCAGCTCCTTGCTGGGGCGCGCCCCGTAGATCTTGGCAGGGCTGCAGGGCTCGGTGCCAATTGCGGATACCGAGTATGCGGCTTGGTAGACCGCTTTTGCCGTGTTATGTGAAAGCACGATACTCATACAGATAGCATGGCAGACCAGGCAGCGGGGCTCGCAATGAACGCCAAGGTAAAATGTCGCGGCATAACAAAAGCTGTCCAAGCGCTTGACGCCAATGATGGAGAAAGATGCTATTTGGAGCATTGTCGCAGCTCGCTGGCTACGCAGACCTCCACAACTGATGCTGGTCAGCATCGTTTTGATGCAAAGACGGCGTCAACAAAAATGTGCAATTTGGCTTGAACATGCGCAGATGAAGTTCTTGGTTATGCGGCGGCTAGACATCGGGGGCTGGAGGGCCATGTTGTACGGCGCGAAAAACGGGCCGATATCCGCTTGGACATCGGCCCATTTTTGCGTCGCTTGAGGGGAGCGCCTCCGCGTGTCGCTTTTGCGCGGGGCGCTATGGTCCGGCAAGTGTTGCTCGCGAATGGCGCCTCTGCTTGGCAATCTACTTGGCAAACAGGTTTTTGAGGTTGAACTCGGCCTGCACCGTCCGGAGCATGAGGTCGGTGTCGTCGAGGCCCAGGTGCTGCTCGTTGGCGTCGGGCGCGAGGGTGCCGCGACGGCGTGCCCAGTTCTCGAGTGCGGCGGGCGCGGACTCGCGGGGGAGCGAGCGCACGTCGGCGTCCAGGCTGCGGCAGATCTGGCGCGAGTCGATGACGATAATCTTGCCGGCTCGGCGCGCCTCGGCATAGCCGTCCAGATGGATCTTGAACCAGCTGTCCTCAAAGGCGGCGTTGTGCGCCATGTACGGGTATTTCTTCATGAGCTTGAGCAGCTGCTTTTGCAGCTCCTTGTTCTCGCGGAAGGGCGTTTTGCCGTCGATGTCGTCCCAGGTGATGTGATGGATATTCGACAGCGGCACATCTTCGCCGCGGTAGATATCGGGCAGGCCGCAATAGTGTGCCTCGGCGTCGTGCGGGACGGCGTCGCTGGTGAGCTCCATGATCTCCCAGCCCACGTTGATGATGTAGCCGCGCTCGGGTGCACGGCCGGTGGTCTCGATGTCGATGCCGAGCACCGTGCCCTGGATGGGCTTGCGGGCGTACGCCACGCCGAGCGCATCGCGGTCGCCGCGGATCTCGCGCATGACGGACGCGGCGGTGCGCTTTTGCATCTTGCCGATGGCGGCGCAGGTATCGGCGTCGGACAGGCCGCGCGAAAGCGTCACGGGCGTCACGTTGCGCAGACGCGCCTCGCCAATCTGGTCGCATAGGTCGCGGTTGCGGTCGGCCAGGTCGCGCACGGTGGCAAAGTCGAAGCCAGGGTCGCCCTCGGCGGTAAAGTACTCGGTCTCGAGCACCTTGAGGGCCTCTTCGCCTTTTTGACGCTCGGATTCCATGGCGGCGTGATCGCCATAGATGAACATGGGGATAAACGGCTGGCGCTCGTATTCGAGTGCTTGCGAAACGTTCATATACTGCTCCTTGGACGGGCCGCGTCGTGCGGCTCGGGGTCATTGAGATGTGGCGAGATGATAGTTTACCACATGCAACTATTGGCATCACGCCTAGGACAACTACAATACCCTAGTTGACCGCTAGGACTTTTACAATGCTGCCGAAAGACACGAAAGGTTCCATCCGTCATGGATTTGCTGATTGATATTTTGCTCGACGCCGGCAAGGACACGCTCTCGCTGGTGCCGTTCTTGTTGGTGACATATCTGGCCCTCGAGACGCTGGAGCATGTGGCGGGCGATCGCGTCAACGGCGCCATCAAGCGTGCCGGCGCCGCTGGCCCCGTGGTTGGCTCGTTGCTGGGCATGGTGCCGCAGTGTGGCTTTTCGGCGATGGCGGCAACGCTGTACGCCGGTCGCGTCGTGACGTTGGGCACCCTGGTGGCGGTGTTTCTCTCGACCTCCGACGAGATGCTGCCACTGCTGCTTGCCGAGCAGGTTCCCGTGCAGACCATGGCGATGCTTTTGGCTTCGAAGGCGCTGATCGCGCTGGTCACGGGCTTTATCGTGGATGCCGCCATTCGCGGCCTGCGTCGCAACGCCCGTGCTCATGCGGCGATCCGCCGTACCGTGTTGGGAACCGCTGCCAATCCGGCGCACGTTAACTGCGCACATGACGATCACAGCGGCGGTGACATCATCGACGAGGTGGCCGAGGCGGGCGTGAGCGCCGACCACATCCATGAGCTGTGCGAGCGCGACCATTGCGGTTGTGATGAAGACGAGGACGAGCGTGACCACGGACATGGCCACGACCACGGACACGAGGGCGAGCACGAACACCACCACGGTCACTCCCACTCACACAAAGGCGCGCCCGTCCTGTCGATTATCCGCAGCGCGATTTCGCATACCGTACAGGTTTCGGTATTCATTTTCCTGGTGACGCTGATTCTGGTCGCCGTGCTCGAGACCTTTGGCGAGTCCGCGATTGAGCAGTTCCTGCGCGGCAACGAGACGCTCGCCGTCCTGGGTTCGGCGCTTGTCGGCCTCATTCCCAACTGCTCGGCGAGCGTGGTCATTACGCAGCTGTATCTGGAAGGCGCGCTGCAGCTGGCACCGATGCTCGCCGGCACGCTCATTTCTGCCGGCGTGGGTTACCTGGTGCTGTTCCGCACCAACCGCAGCGCCCGCGAAAACGTCGTGTTCCTGGTCATGATGTACGTCATCGGCGCCGGCTGGGGCCTTATCCTTTCCGCCTTTGGCCTCTAAGTAGATGTTTGAGGTATCCCGTAAAAACTGGGGCATGCCTCAAACATCTACCGCCATGATCGGCGTTGGATGCGCGCCAATCGCCAAAACAAAAAGGTAGATTTTTAGACATGTCCCAAAAATCTACCTTGGTTAGCGCAGCAGGTCGGTGAGGTTGCGCTTAAAGCGGGCGCGGTCTTCGCTGGTGAAGGCTGCCGGTCCACGGGTGCGACCGCCGGCGCGGCGCACTTTCTTTTCTTCGTGACGAATAAACAGCTGCATATCGATGGTGGCTTTGTCGTACACGCGCCCGCGCACGCCGATGGCGGCGGCATCGCGACCGAGCACCATGCTGGCCAGGCCAATGTCCTGTGTCACGACCACATCGCCTGCCTGCAGACGCTCGATAATGGCAAAGTCGGCGCTATCGGCGCCTACGCTCACGTCGAGCGTTGTGACCCAAAAGCCACGTCGCGCGTGCTCGGCATCGCGCGGGTCGTCACGGCGAATGTGCCGCTCCAGGTTTTGCGTGCTGTTGCCGGCGACAACCACGGCAACACCCGCCCGTCGCGCGCAGTCGATCGACTCACGCGTAACCGGGCAGGCGTCGGCATCAATAAACAGCGTTCGCGGCATCTAGTGCACCAGCTTGCCAAAGCGGATAGCGCGAATAACCAGCGTCACGCCAAACACCAGGAGTGCAGCGCCGGTAAAGATGACGAGCATCTTTGCCGACCACAGCGGATAGATGAACACGAACACGCCGGCGATGATGGAGAGCGCGCCGCTCAGGATGGCGAGGGCGCGGTTGGAAGAAAGCTCGGACTCCAGAATCGACATGATGCCCTCGACAATCCAGCCAAAGCCGGCCACGACCACCACGAGCGTGCTGAGCGTCGCGGTCGAAAGCGCCTGGTTGCGCAGGATCACCACGCCGCCCAAGATGATGAGCAGGTTGGCGAGGATGCTCGTGACGCGCCAGCCGGCAGGCAGCAGCGGCTCAAAAATGGCGGTGAACAGCCTGACGCCAGCCGTGATCACAAAGTAGAAGCCCAGTACGGTCGTCAAAAAGACGAGGGTCTTAGCGGGTGCAAACAGCAGCGCGATGCCGGCGAGGAGCGCGATGACGCCCGTGGCGGCGTAGATCCAGCGCACGGCTTTAATCGCCTTGCCTGCCATGCTTTTCTCGTCAAATCCAAACAGACTCGATTGCTGGTCGTCATTCTTAAAGATGCCCATGAGGCCTCCTTTCCGTGCGGCGTAAGCCGCGGTCGTTACAACCAGTATCGCCTAAAGGCGCTGGCGTATGGGCCGGGGAGGGCGAAACGCAACTCAAAAGCCCCGATTTGTTCCCGTTGTTCCCCACGTTGCGATTTTCTATTCAACAGGTGTAGAACATTGCAGCTCTGTTCGTTATTGCCTGCGTTTTAGGTTAGATTTTCCTAAGAACAATTGGCTTTTTGGGGGTCCCTATGAACGAAGCAGTTCCCGTGGTGCCGTTGAGCGCCGAGTCGATGGCAAAGCAGGGTTGCGAAAAGCTTGGCCTGGATGCGTTTGATGCGCTGGTCCGTCGCGCCCGCACATGCCGCCGTTTTGACGAGTCCATGCGCGTGCCGCGCGAGTTTTTGCTCGAGCTGGCAGAGCTGGCGCACCTGGTCCCCTGTGGCGCCAATGCTCAGCGCTTGCGTTTTCATGTGGTGAGCGGTGCCGAGGACTGCGCTCGCGTGTTTGACGAGCTCGCATGGGCCGGGGCGCTCAAGGACTGGCCGGGTCCTGTCGAGGGCGAGCGTCCGACCGGCTACATTGCAATTCTTGCCGAGCGCACCGTTCCCGGCAAGCCCGCCGCGCCTATCACCGAGGTCGACACGGGCATCGCGGCTCAGACGATGATGCTCGCCGCGCGCAGCGCAACGCCCGAGGTGGCGGCTTGCATGTTCAAGGCCTTTACGCCCCGCGCGATCGATGCGATGGGGCTCGATAACGACAAGTACGAGCTCAAGCTGATCATGGCTTTTGGCGTGCCGGCCGAGACCCAGGTTATCGACGCGATCGATTCCAACCCCGACGGTTCTATTAATTACTGGCGCGACGAGGCGCAGGTGCATCACGTGCCCAAGCGTCCGCTTGCCGACGTGCTGGTGTAGTTGCGTCGTTGCGGCGCGATCCGGCGGCAAACCACCACAAAGGTGCCTGTCCCCTTTGTGGTGGTGCGAGGGGAGGGCGTGTGTCCGATCTGTATTTGGTTCGGCATGGGCAGACCGAGCTTAACGTGCAGAACATTTTGCAGGGCTGGCAAGACTCGCCGCTCACGGAGCGCGGGCGCGAGCAGGCACTGGCGACGCGCGCGGCGTTTGAGGCGCGCGGCATCTCCTTTGACCACGCGTATTCGTCTCCGTTGGGTCGGGCGCGCCACACGGCCGAGCTGATCGTTGGCGAGGATCTTCCCATAGAGCCAGTCGATGATTTGCGCGAGTGGCGCCTGGGCACGCTGGAGGGCACATCAAATCGCGATATGCCGCCGCAGCCCTGGGGCGATTATCCGGTGGCCTTTGGTGGCGAGTCGGAAGGCGAGCTTCGGGCGCGCATGGTCGCGGCGCTGTCCCGTATTATGGCCCGACCGCAGCACGATCGTGTGCTTGCGGTCTCTCATGGCTCTGCCTGCCAGGAGTTTCTTAGATGCGTGACCGGCGGGGGAGAGCAGCCCGACAACGGTGCCGTGCTTCATTTTGGCTATTGCGACGGGGCGTTTTCGCTCCTTGATTGGTAACGAACGAAAGGACCCCTATGAACAAAGATCTGTATCTGGTCCGTCATGGACAGACGATATTCAACCTTAAACGCATTATTCAGGGATGGAGCGATTCGCCGCTCACGCAGTTGGGCTGCGAGCAGGCGGCGCGTGCCGGTATGTTCTTGCGTGCGCGTGGCGTTGAGCCCGATCACGCCTACACCTCGACGCTGCACCGCACCGAGCAGACTATCGCCAGCCTGTGGCCGGGCCTTGCCTACGAGCGTCTGGATGGCCTGCGCGAGTGGTTCTTTGGCGACTTTGAGGCCGAGCGCGTGATGCTGATGCCCGAGCGTCCGTGGCGTGACTTTTATCGTCAGTTTGGCGGGGAGGGCCAGATGCAGGTACGTGAGCGCATGGTGACGACGTTGACCGATCTTATGCGACGCCCGGACCATTCGTGCGTGCTCGCGGTGAGCCATGCCTCGGCCATCAAGGAGTTTTTGGACCACTCTAGGGGAGCGGCGGCCGACGAGCGCGAGCGCGTGCCGGGCAACTGCTCGGTTCTGCATTTTGCGTTTGACGATGCAACCGATACGTTTGAACTGGTCGAAGTCTTTACGCAGGAGGATTACGCGCGTGAGCTGGGGCTAGAGCCACTCGTGGCGGCAGCGGGCCCGCGGCGTGGGTAGCGCGGGTGCGGCGATGCGGGTCGCCGGCGTAATTGTTTGATGTGAAAGGGGCGGGGATGCATGCACGGGCATTGCATCTCCGCCCCTTGCTTGTTTGGATGCTGGGTTTTCCAGCGTCGCGTTTGAGTTCGCTAGAACCGTGAGATCTGGTGAGTGAGCAGACCCGTCGGAACCTGCGGCGCGCCGCCGCTGACCTGCGCGGCGGGGAACAGCACGGCCACGGTAAAGTTGAACGGCTCTTTGCCCGTGTAGGTGCCGGCTGCGCGGGCCTCATCGGCCAGCAACTGCGACGCCCCTGCTAGTGCGGCAGCGTAGGCGGGGTCGTCTGCCGGCGCCGGCTCCGGTGCCTGATCGAGCATGGCTCGGATGGCGGCAACGGCGTCCTCGCGCTTGACTTCCCATACGCGATGCGTAATGCCGGCGGGGTCGGTGACGGCATAGAGCGATGCGCCCTCTTTGGCGGCGCCAAGGATGATATCCATGACGGGCGACGCCTCGTAGGCGAGCGACACGGGGCGCGGCTGCACCTTAAGCTCGGCGATCGCGCGCGCGGCGGCGAGTGCGTCGACGCTCTCGGCGGCAGCCTCGTCGTTACCCGTCAGCACGTTAACCGGGCAGATCGCCACAACGCCCGTCACGCGTCCCGGCTCTCCGGAGCACTCGTACACGTAGTATGCCGCGCCCGGATCCTTGAGCATGAGCCCATCGGCAATCGCGCCGCGCAGGGCGTCGTTGTCACTCAGAATGCTGTCCATCGCAGGCAGCGCTTCGAGCACGCGATCCTGAGCTGGGCGGATGCAGGGAAACGGAAGAGCTTTCATGGACAGTCCTAACGCGCGAGTCGGTTTGTTTGCGGCTTATTATGCCCCAACTTGGCTATTCGCGCCCCAGAGCGTGTTGTCGGCGAGCGCGATCAGCACCCGCTGGCAGCGAACGATATCGGCGTGGGGCACATATTCGTTGGGCTTATGGGCGAGCGCGAGCGAGCCTGGGCCATAGCTCATGCAGTTGCGGTTACCCGTCTTGCCGGCAATGACGGCAGTGTCGGTGTAGCCGGTAAAGAAGCCGACGGTCGCGTCCGCGCCTGTCACGTCGTCGGCGGCACGCTTGAGCGCGGCTAGAAGGGGAGAGACCGGATCGCGCTCGATGGCGGGGCGGTCGCCTGTCACGGTATAGCTTCCATGGCAACCGGGGATTGCGGCTTCGGCGCCGGCGATGGCCTGCTCTACCATGCGCGTCGCGGCGGCCGTATCGGTCGGCGGCGTCAGGCGCATATCGACCCAGACCTTGGCACGGTCGGGCACGACATAGGGGCGATAGCCGCCCTCGATCTGTCCAAACGTGATGGTCGAAGCCCCCAGCTCCTCATGTGCGGGCAACGCTGCAAACGCATGGCGCAGCGCACAGACGGCCTCGGCCATGGCGGCGATGGCATCCGCTCCCTTCCAGGGCTGGCTCGCATGCGCCGTGACGCCGGTCATCTCGATCTCGAACCACGTGCGACCCTTGTGCGCCACCTGAATCTGTCCGTCGGTGGGCTCGGTGTCCAGCACCCATTCGCGCGAGCCGACCCAGCCGGCATCGATGGCGGCCTCGGAGCCGCGCATAAAGTCCTCTTCGTCGACCGAGCAAATAAGCGAGAAGCCGCGGTGGGGCAGCTCACCATCCGCCGCCACGCGCTCGAGCGTATGGACCAGTGCGGCAATGGCGCAAGCCAGGCCGCCCTTCATGTCGCAGGCGCCGCGGCCATAGAGTTTGTCGTTGCGCACGGTCGCCCCGAGTGGCGGTGTGTCCGCGTTCCAGCCATCTCCTAGGGTGACGGTATCCATATGGCAGATGTAGACGAGTCGCGCCTCGTCGCTCACACCCGGCACGGTGACCATAAGGTTGCGGCGCCCGGGGAGTACTTCGAGCTCTGCAACCTGCACGGCATCGAGTGCAGGACTATCAAGCTGCGCCAGCTGCTGTTCAATGAGCCTCTTAATGAAGTGTTCGATCTCTCCTTCGTAGGCGCCCGGGTCCGAGCTATCAATCTTCACGAGCTCCTGCGTAAGCCGCCAGGCAAAGTTCTCATCAACCATATGCAACCTCACAATCAGTTTGTTTCCAAAACCGATTGTAAGCCACCTGGAAGATTCGCGACGTGTGCGTAGCAGTATTAACCGTTCACAGGCCGAGCCATCGCGTTTGGCGTCCGGGCAGGCTCACAAACGACGCAATGGGTACGTATCCTTCATGGATGACATGCTGTGCGACATATCTGCCTTTCGGTATCACCGGATACCTCCGCAGGTCTTGGCAATAATGCCGGACCTGCCCGATTCTGCGGACGATCCGCGCAGGGAGCATCTTTGTGAGCACCCGCTCGTCAAGCATTTCCTGGGCACTCCGCTACACGTGTTGGCGCAGGGCCTCTGCGGGCGCAAGGGCGGTCGAATTGTCAGGCATGTCTGGAACGGGGAGAGGCCGTTTGATTCCGTGCGGCAGACAGAGTTTGGCCTTGATGTTGCGTCCCCGCTCTTTACCCTGCTGACCCTGGCTTCCTCGGTCTCAAATGAGCGCCTGATCATGTGCATGTATGAGATGTGCGGCACCTTTGCCGTGTGCAAGATTGCGTCTCAGGTAAAGTCGGCGCTTGAGCAGGCATATGGGAGCCGGTGGGGTGACGCACGGTTGGGCTGGGAAAACGTAAAGGATACCTCGGGGAATCCAACGGACCTGTGGAAACGACCTCCCTTGATTGAGCTCTCTGAACTTACAGAGTTCGCCAATAAGATCCAGGGGCTCCGCGGTGCTAAATCGTTCACGCGTGCCGCGAAATGCATTACGGGGGTTGTGGCATCGCCGCTCGAGGTCCAGGCTTCGATGCTGTTTGGCCTTACGAGGTTGCGCGGCGGCGAAGGGCTGCGCCTTACCAATAACGTCGAGATTCGCATGACGCGCAGCGCCCGCCTGATTTCGGGGCTTGATAGGCGCTACGCCGATATCCTGCTGTCAAATAAGGACGGCAGCAGAGAGTGCCTGGTTGAATGCCAAGGTAAAGCCATTCACGGATCCATAGAATCCAAGATCTCGGACTCCGATCGAACGACGGCCCTTCAAGCGATGGGATATCCTGTCGTTCTGATGACCTATGGTCAGCTGGTCGACTCCGATGCCTTCCGCGTGGTGATGGAACTCATCATGTCCTATCTCGATGTGCCGTTGAAAGACAAGACGCCGCGGCAGCAGGAGCTCGAACGGCGGCTTCGTGAGGAGATTTTTATCGATTGGGCGGGAATGTAGCCGTGCGGGTGGAAAACGGTCGCGTGAGCTAGGGTTTGGTTACGAAAAGGCTTCAATTTCGCCTTTGGATGGCCCTAAAAATGCTATCTAGAATAAGTTGTTTCGGAAAATGGACAGTCAACTTAAATTTGGCATATAGAGATCGATTTTTACCTACTAAAACCACTGATAAAGGTGTTTATCAAAGCAGGTGTGCTCAGTGATTTGGGCATGACTGTCGATTATCCGAAAAAACTTATTCTGGGTAGCATTTTCAAAACCAGCCGGAGCAACGAAATCGGCCCCCGTTTCGCGAAAACGGGGGCCGAATGAGCTTCATTGCCTGTCTGGCAGGCTTGGCGCCGACGCTATTTGATCACGCGTACGCGATACATCGAAGGAATCTGCTTGAGCGCCTCGATGGTGCTGCTGTCCAGGTGCTCGTCGGTGTCGAACATGGTGTAGGCGTTCTCGCCGGCGGACTCGTTGGTCATACGCTGCACGTTGGCGTTGTCCTTGGCCAGGATCGCCGTGATCTGGCCGATCATGTTGGGCACGTTGGCATGCAGGCAGGCAATGCGGCTTGCGGCGCGCGCCTTGCCCATGCTGCAGGCGGGGTAGTTGACGCTGTGCGCGATGTTGCCGTTCTCCAGGTAGTCCTTGAGCTCGCTGATGGCCATATCGGCGCAGTTGGCCTCGGCCTCGCCGGTGCCGGCGCCCGAGTGCGTGGTGATAAACGTATTGGGCATCTTGACGGTCTTGGGCGTGGCAAAGTCGCAGCTAAACCAGCTCAGCTTGCCCGCGCGCAGGGCTGCGTCGACGGCGTCCTCGTCAATGATGGTCTCGCGCGCGTAGTTGATGAGCACGGCGCCCGGGGCCAGCAGGTCGATCTGCTCGGTGCTGATCATGCCGATGGTGTCGGCCTTGCTGGGCACGTGCACGGTGAGGTAGTCGCAGCCGCGGCAGAGGTCCTCGAGCGTGCCCACGCGCTGCACCTCGCGGCTCAGCACCCACGCGTGCTCGACGGAAATGAACGGATCGTAGCCGTAGACGTCCATGCCCAGGTCGACGCAGGCGTTGGCGACCTTGGAGCCCACGTTGCCCAGACCGATGACGCCGATGCGCTTGCCCTTGAGCTCACGGCCCACAAAGGCCTTCTTGGCCTTCTCGGCGTCGACCTGAATCTCGGGGTCGTCGGCGTTGTCGCGCACCCAGTTCATCGACTGCACCACGCCGCGGCTCGAGAGCACCAGCATGCCCAGGACGAGCTCCTTGACGGCGTTGCTGTTGGCACCGGGGGAGTTAAAGACGACGACGCCCTTCTTGGCGTACTCCTCGATGGGGATGTTGTTGACACCGGCGCCGCAGCGGGCGATGGCGCGGATGCCTTCGGGCAGCTCGTAGCCGTGCAGGTCGGTGGAGCGCATAAGGATGGCGTCGGCCTCCTCGGCGGTGCCCACAAACTCGTAGCCCTCGCCAAACTCGACCTTGCCGTCTTTGGTAATGTCGTCGATGGTTTTGATCTTGCGCATGAAAAACTCCTTAGCGGGTTTGTTTATAACAAGTGGTTTGAAGTGGCTGGTCGGCCCGCGGGTTGCGGGCTAGTTAGATCGCGGACTCAAACTATGCTGCGCTTCGAAGGCCTTCATGTACGAGGCCAGTGCCTGCACATCTTCCATGGTTACGGCGTTGTAGACGCTGGCGCGCATGCCGCCCACCAGGCGATGGCCCTTGACGTTTTGAATCTGGTGCTCGGCTGCGCCTGCGACAAAGGCCGCGTCGAGATCGGCGTCGCCGGTGCGGAAGGTGACGTTAGCGATGGAGCGGCTGCCGGCCTGCGTGGTGCCATGGAACAGCTTGCTGTGCTCGAGCAGGTCATAGAGCAGGTTGGCCTTGGCCCAGTTGCGCTCGGCCATGGCGGCTAGTCCGCCGGCTTGCTCCACCCAGCGGAATACCTTGCCGCATACGTAGATGCCAAAGGTGTTGGGCGTGTTGAGCATGGAGCCCTTGGCAGCCTGGGTCTTAAGGTCCAGGTACTGCGGCGTCTGCGCAAAGGCTGGGCCGTCTGCAATGAGGTCGTCGCGCACGATGACCACGGTCACGCCCGCGGCACCGGCGTTTTTCTGCGCGCCGGCGTAAATGAGCCCGTAGCGCTCGACGTCGAGCGGCTGCGACAGAAAGCAGCTCGAGACGTCGGCGACCAGCGGCACATCGCCGCAAGCGGGCAGCTCGTGGTACATGGTGCCAAAGATGGTGTTGTTCTGGCAGATGTAGACGTAGTCGAGCCCGTCGCCCGCGGCCTCGGCGGCAATGCGCGCGTTGATATTGGCCATGGTGGGAATGCGGTCGAAATTGGTGTCCTCGGAGCTCGCGAGCAGCACGGCCTCGCCGTACTTGGCGGCCTCCTTGTACGCCTTGTTGGCGAAGTTGCCGGTCACGACGTAGCCGGCGCGGCCGCGGCGCATGAGGTTCATGGGGATGCCCGCAAACTGCAGCGTGGCGCCGCCCTGCAAAAACAGGACACGGTAGTTGTCGGGGATGCTCAGCAGGCGGCGCAGGGTTGCCTCGGCGTCGTCGATGATCTGCTGGTACATGCTAGATCGATGGCTCATCTCGAGCACGGACATGCCGCAACCGCGGTAGTCCATCATCTCGTCGGCGATCTCGGCGAGCACGCTTGTGGGCAGCGCGGCCGGGCCAGCTGAGAAGTTGTGCACACGTGCCATCTTCTAGTTCCCCTCGTAGTCGTTTGAACGTTCGGGATACTTTAGCACAGTGGAGCGCTAGGCGCGACCGCATCACGGTAAAACTCGACCGCGCCGCTATGATTTACAGGATGGTTACATGGGGGAGGGGTGACCTTACCTGATGGCTCGCATCCGATCTGCCTCTGCTTTTGCCTGCTTCCAAGGACGCACGCGGCCGTTGACAAGGTCAGCGTAGCCGCGGGCGATGGAGAGCTGGACAGCCCTATGAGCTTCGTAGTGGTTGTCAATTACCGAGCCAGAAGTGTTTTGCAAGTATGGAACTTGCTTTTCAATTGGCACGCAGAGCCCCTCCTGTAATGCTTGCCCATTCAATTTATATCGATAATAGCGTGTGGGCACCTTGCGGGATTGGGGCAAGGCGACAGACCGTAGGGAAAACCTAGACTCCCGGTCGGCAGATCCGTGCATCTATGTTCACAATCGAATCATTTTGGCGGCGGTTTTGTTGTGCAATAAAAGACACTTGAGCCATAGCAGGTACTTCCAAGCGCTGTTCACCGGATGATAACGACCGTCTGCAGAAACGGCCCATTGGACAGCTTTGTTCGTTGGGTTGCGTATGTGTCTCACGGTATGATTAAAAGCACGTCATGCCAGACCGGTGTTAATAAAAGGCCAGAAATGACGGCATCAAATGCAATCGCGGCATAGGGGATGCTGATGAGCGAATCGAACTACTTGGAGAGGTTGGAGAAAACGTCCATCTCGGAGCTTAGTTTTGATGATGTACGGCTGAAGCGTTCAATTCAGAAAGCTGGCTTCTGCTACTTGCCCGATCTTTTGTCTCTTGCCGATAAAGAAATAGACGCTCGTTTTGATAGCAGATATGCCGATTCAATCATAAGGATGCGAAAGAAATACCGTGCGGCCCCCGACGACTTCGCGGCCTCCATGCTTCAGCCCAAGATGGTCGAGAATACGACGAACGTGAAAGTCCTGCCGAAAAGCCAATCTCCTCGCGAGTCAAATACCGAGACAGCGTCCTCGATAGAGCAATATGAATACGACTTGAGCCATTTTCCGCTCACACGCTCGCATGGGTTGTTTTCGGCAAAGTTGGAGGAATTTGAAGAAAGAGCTCGGGGTGCCTTTGACGACCTTGACTCAAGGTCTGAAAACGTCATGGTTTATCAGACGTTTGAGGAATTCTCGGCAGACCTTGATGAGCTCAGCGCTGCTTTTGAAGAACTCATAAAACGTTACCCGACAAAACCTCGCATTGTTCTGATGCTGATTGATAGGTGTTTGCCGAACGCATTTATGGTTTATGTTGCTGACAAGGCGCGCAGGGTTTTCAACGATCATAACTTATGGGGCAATTTCTTCGCGAGTCTTGGCATTTTCGACAGTAACGTACAGGGGCTTGTAAAGCATATTTTCATGAAACATGTTGAAGAGCGTGGAATGCCTTTGTACGGCCGTGATGAGGAAGCTAATTACTACTTCTACACCACACTCCTCCACGGAGGCTTATCGGAAGATTCTTGGTCAAACCTGTGGGAGAAATTACTTCCGCTTGCGAAAGAAGTTTCTAAAGGCAGTTTAGGTTTTGGCGGAGAGATGGACGGGCGCTCCGTTCTTAGGGAGCTAAAGAACCCTGAGAGTCGGTATGCTCCCGAAAAGGCAGTCCTTAACATTCTTGAGAAAGCGCCCGATTCAACCATTGCTCCATTATTTGAGGCGTCCATGCGCGTGGCGGCGCAAATTGTTGACACGAATAGGGCTGGAAGCCGCTACACGATGCTATCTAGTTTCGGTCTGCCTGAAGCTGCAATGCAGGCCCTTCGTGACAATCAAGAGCGTGTGCAGCCCTTGGCGACCGGAGGAAGGGCTGCTTCTGAGACGCAAGAGCGGAGAAGTGGCACCCACCGATTAATCTATCTTCCGATTGCCAGTTTGCAGCTGGATTTATCTGAGGGTGTTGTGACCATGCGCTGGCCGCGTCAACAGTTCCCGCTGCATTTTGCTGGTGACAAGATTGACTATTATGTTGACGGCGAGCTAAAGGCAAGCTCTGAATTCGATATGAGTGTCGGAAAATGCATTTTGAATGCCGTCAGTATTGCCGTTAACCCTCGGGCTCGTTACGACGTGGAATTGAAGCTCATGCAGAAAGATGAGCGAGCGGGTGACTACATCGAGCTTAGCTCTTTGAGCCAGTCGTTCAGTAGGAACAAGCCCGGTTGTTTTGAATTTATAAAGGACGCTAAGGGCTTCTATCGCTTGCGTGGCAAGAACGAGCGGTTAACGAAAAAGCGTCGTATCGCATACATTGTTAAAGACGGATACAAGATCGTTCCCGGGCAAGGCATGAAAGCCGTTTCGGAGTATGAGGCTTCTGGCGATTGGAACGATAACCAGATTTATATCTACGACGTTGAGCCCGGTTCGGCAGGTTCGGTTGTTGACGAGCTTACGGGCGAGGAAGTTGCCGTTTGGCAAGAACGTTATGTCGCAAAGGTTGATAAGCATCGCATTATCGGAGAAACGAGCGACGGCGTTGACTTGTATGGGTGCGTTCCGAACGAACTCAATACCAGCGACGGCCTGCCCTCTGTGAGCATTGAAGCGCTTGATGGCGCGAGCGCCCTAAAAGACTTGGACATCATGTGCTGCTGCGATGGCGAGCTGGTGTCGATGCCTCGTTGCGCCATATATGAGGACGATACTGAAAATTCAGGTATTGCAAGAATAGAACTCAATCTCTCAAAAACGAGTCTATTCAGTTGGCATATTGAAGAATGCGTCCTAGAGGCGAGGCAGAAATCTGCCGGTGGTAAGGTTGTTTTCCGCTACCGATTCGCAGTGGTACCCATACAAGAATTTAGGCCTCTGTCCATCAGCATTGATCACGGGCGTGCTGTAGCTGAATATGGTTTCCAGGCGTGCCTTCCCATTGATGTTGTGCGTATTCGTGAAGAGGCTGATATGGCAGGCGAATGCGACAGTCCCGATTCTCTCAATGCGTGGGAGCGGTATGAAGCGAAGGCTCTCCTGAAGGATGAGTTCTTGCGCGTTCGCATCCGATCGAAAGGGAGTGGCAAAGAAACTGATGCCAAGCTGGCCCTTGCTGCAATAGATGTTGACATACCAGATAGACTAGCGAATCTATCCGAAGAGCGTCCAATCTGTTTGGCGGATGCGCTAGAGCTCGGTCCTAGCGCGGCAAACTTTAAGATTGTCTCCTATGGTTGGAGGTATAACAGGGCCGTGCTGGCGTTACTCGGTTCAAGACCCCTTTTCTTCAAGGCACTCAAGCAGCCTGGCGAATACGGATTCAATCTTTTTAGGCATGCAAGTCTCTTACAACAAGCTGATAATAAGGCGCCCATCCGCCTTCCCTTGAAGCTGTCCCTGTGGTATGGCGATGACGTGTCAACGGGAGAACTGAAGCCGGCCTGGACTGATGTTCAAATGCTTGACTGCGCTGAAGGGCTCGGCATTAACGGCTGGAAGTTATTGCCGGCCGATTCTCTTGGGTATGTCCTTCGGTTCGAAGGCAAGCCCTTATGCGACATTCATTTCAGGTTTTTTGGACTTTCCAAGTATAAGGAAAGAGGCGAAAAGCCGATTGCTACGGCCTTTGCGGAAAAGGGCTCTGCGGAGGTCGCCCTTCCATCAAGCGTGGTGAGGCAGCTGGGCAACAAGAGAGAGGTCGCAGTTGAAATGTCACCGAGCGACTTCTTTGGAGACCCTCGGCGAGAATACGCGACCAGTATCATTCTTAAATAGCGGGAGCAAATAATGACGGATGTAAAAGAATTCAACCCCATTGAGACTGCGCGCAAAGTGGAGGACTCTTATCGTGAATACATTGCCACTACTATTCACTTTGATGACGCGGATTTGCAGAAGCAGCTTGAGACGATTCTCTGCGAGCCGGGATATCTTGCAAAGGGACCGTTTCTTGAGGCGGCGCCTCCGTACCGCAAGGATAAAACTGTGGCCGACCTGGTGGACGAGGGGCTTCTCTGCAAGGGCATGATGAGTTTAGGCGGCGGAGAGGCACGTAATTTTGACCCCTATCGCCCCTTATATGTGCATCAAGTTAAGGCTATTGAAAAGAGCGTTGCCGGGTGTAATTACGCCGTCGTTACGGGCACGGGTTCGGGTAAAACTGAGTGCTTCTTGCTTCCGATTCTGAATGACATCCTCTCAGAATTTGAAAAGAGTGGGCGCTCCGCTGGCGTCCGTGCCATGATTCTTTACCCGATGAACGCCCTTGCAAACGATCAGCTTAAACGATTGCGCCAGTTGCTGAAGGGGACCGATATTACCTTCGGGCGTTATACCGGCGACACTGAGGAGAAAGAGTCCGTGGCTCTCCGTAAGTGGAAAGACGAAAACCCGGATCAAACTAGACTGCCAAATGAAATCATCTCTCGCGAGAAAATACGTGAGAACCCACCCAACATTTTGCTTACAAACTACTCTATGCTTGAGTATCTCCTTCTACGTCCGGAGGATGCGCCGCTGTTCGAAGGGGCATTTGGTGCAAACTGGCGGCATATCGCCATCGATGAGGCGCACGTTTATTCGGGCGCGCTTGGCACCGAAATCGCATATTTGCTGCGTCGAGTAAAGGCTCGTATCGAATCGGAAACGGGGGAGCTGCCCAAGCTTCATTGTTACGCAACTTCCGCAACAATCGGCTCGGAAGAAGATATGCCGAAGGTGGCTAAATTTGCTCGGGATCTTTTTGGCGAGCCTTTTTCGGGTGATCCCGCAGATCTCGATGTCATCACGAGCGAGAAAGATCAGCCCCAAGATGCTCTTGATGAAAAGCCTTGGGGCACGCTTTCTCTAGACACTTGGGCGGAACTTCGCAGGGAACTTTCCGATCCTGAAAACGTAAACGTAGAAGACATTCGCAGCACACTCGCATCTGGTGGAGCTCCTGAAGAGGTTGTAGCGAGACTAGACGGCGAGTCCCCCCTAATGGGACTAGGAAAGATCCTTCTGGGTGAATCGTCTGCGGCAAAACTGGTGAGACGCTGCGAGCGTCTTTTCGACCTCACTGATCTTGACACCATTGAGGAGCTTGAGATCGAAGGGCTCACGGGAGATAAGAGAGGTGTGGAAATCCTCACTGCCATGGTTGAGGTGCTTTCCTCTGCGCAGCGCTCCAAGGATGTCCCCATTCTTACGAGTCGCTACCATTCCTTCTTGCGTGCTCCTGAGGGCATCTATTTAAATCTGCATACACGTAAGCTGACTCCCCACAAAACGATTGCGGAGCATTATGACGATGTAAACGATACTCCTGTATATGAGGTGTCGGTCTGTCGCCACTGTGGGCAGGCATACATCCTTGGTGAGGAGAGCTCCGATCCCGAGGTGAAGACTGCGTGGCTTAGTCCTCGACATGAAGGAACGGATTCCGACGACGAATTTCTTCCGAGGATCTATTACCGTCTTCTCTCTGACGAATCGGAGAGAGATCCCGATGAGAAGATCCAATGGCTGTGCCCGATATGCGGGTCTTTGTATCATGAAGCCGAGGGTGGTGCTCATCGTTTCGAGCATGAGATTGTCGCCCGCATCCCAATTGCGCTCAACCAAAACGAGAAAAAACAAGCAGATGAGGCAGAAGCGCGTTGTCGCCATTGTGGATATCAGTCCGTTGTGGCAATTCAGCCTATGCGCGTTTCGCCTGAAGCTGCGGGCAGTGTCGTTTGCTACGACTTAGTCAGGGATATTCCTCCTTTTGATGAGGAGGCTGACGAGGATGATTTGTTTGCAGACCTCGATGAAGAACGCAGGGCCGGAAGTGTTATTTGCTTCTCGGACAAGCGCCAGGACGCGGCTTTCTTCGCGCCCGCATTGGACAGAACTTATGGAAACATCACACGTCGTCAGCTGATAAGAGAAGCGGTGGAGGCTCTGTCTCGCGACGGTGAAGGCTGTAAGCCGAGCTCAGTTATTGATTGGATAACAAGTGTTGCAAAGAGGCGATATCCGGGGGTCTTGGGTTCCAACAAGAGGGGCCAGGCGACGGCCTGGGTTCTCGATGAGCTTGCGGCCGAGGATTCGCGGAACAGCCTTGAAGGCCTTGGCGTTGTAAGGATCGAGCCTACTGAATTTAACAAGGGGTTTTCCCATCCTGGGGCGAAAAAGCTTGTCGCAAGGCAAGTGGATATACTTAATGCCGATGGGGCCACCTGGCTTTCATGCGAAGACTACATTTTGTTTGCAAGGACCTGTCTTGAACTGCTCCGAGAGAAAAACGTTATCGAGGTTCCTGAAGGGGTCCCTGAACTAAGAAACAATCATGAGAAGCGCGGCAACCTTGTCGTGCTTGAGAGCGACAGCTCTGCGTCAAAGGATATTGTTCAGTTTGCGGGAGATGCGGTACGTGGTACAGAAAATAAGCGCAGTGCCTTTATTCGCAAGTACGTCAAAAGGGTCCACGGTATCGAGCTGACCCGTGAGGACGTTCGCCCGATTCTGCAAAGTCTATTCCAGTTTATGGGGGAGTATCTAAGTTGCAAGCTATTTAGGGGCGAAGGATATCTGATTGATTCGCGTGAACACTTTAGGCTTGGCAGAGATATTTGGACTATGTATCCGCATTCCAACGATGATATTGTCTATCGTTGTGATGCGTGCGGATGTGAGACTCACCTGGATACGCATGGTGTTTGCATGACAACGAAATGCAACGGCACGATGGTGAAAATGAGCTTCGCAGAGGCAAGAGGCAAAGACCGCTACTATAAAACGGTATATCAAGATGAGGCGCTTCCTCTCAAAATCGAAGAGCATACGGCGCAGCTGTCTTCTAAAAAGGCCAGGGAAATACAGAGCGATTTTATTAAGGGCGACGTTAATGTTTTGAGTTGCACAACGACATTTGAGCTGGGTGTAGACGTCGGTGATTTGAGGGCAATCTTTATGAGAAATGTTCCGCCCAGCACTGCAAACTACACACAGCGTGCTGGACGCGTTGGACGCCGCGCTGGCAAGCCTGGATATGCCATCACATTTGCTCGCTTGCGGCCCCATGATGTCGCGTACTTTGAGGACCCAGCCAAGATAATTGGCGGCAACACGAGAGTGCCAATGTGTTATCTGAATAACGATGCCATTGCGATACGGCATGTTTTCGCTGTCGCTATGTCTGAGTTCTTTCGCTACGCGAGCCGGAGCTTGGGCAAAGACTACTCTCATGGATACAACGACTTTATGGATCTTTCTAAATCGGAGCCGGAAGGCCTCGAAGATCTTCGCCGCTTCCTTGCATCGCGGCCAAAGAGTGTCTATGAACAGCTCGTCCGCGTTGTTCCGCAAGGCATGCCTGTGGCGGAAGAAGTTGGCGTAAACGAGTGGGGGTGGGTAGCAAAGCTCGTTGGGCCAATCGATTCGGCTGAGAATGGAGGCGGTGGCAGGCTTCTCCTGGCACATAGCCTTAAGCATGCTGATTTTGAGCGTGTTCAGGATGGTATTGAGCTGAATATGGGCGTCAACGACATTCTCGCATCCAAGCTTTTAAAGTCTAGGGATGCACTCAAGAAGGAGAGAACTATCGCAATTCTTGCCGAGAACGGAGTATTGCCTAAGTACGGGTTTCCGACTGATCTCGTAGAGCTCCATCTTCTTGATATTGAGAATTCTGTAGGTGAGAACAGGCTCGAGCTTTCTAGGGGTATGCGTCAAGCCATTAGGGAATATGCACCGGGGGCGGAAATCGTTGCCGGCAAGACGCTTTGGAAGTCCGTCGGACTCAGAAAGCCGAAAGGGCAAGAGTTGCGAAAGCGCAGGTATGGAAAGTGCCCAAATTGCGAAACATTTGTATGGCCCATTGAAAACTACAGTGATAAAGGCGAGTGCCCCGTTTGCCATACCGAGTTTGCTCTCGAAAAGAATATGCTCATACCTTCCTATGGTTTTGTCGGCACAGAAAACAAAAAAGGCATCGGGCTTAGAAGGCCGAGGCCAAAGGGGTATGCATCGGTGCACTTTAGCCAGCACTGGCCTAACGAGACTGCGACCGGAGAGTTTTGTTTTCCTGGCGGTGCGGTGAAAGTAAAATATGCCGAGAACGGGCAACTTTGTGTGCTCAATAGCCCTGCTAAGGGCTTCCAAGTCTGCTCTTACTGCAATCGCGCTGCTGTTGGTGGAGAGAAGATTCAACATGCCTACTGGTGCGAGAAGAGCGGCGCTGCTCCAAAGATTAATAGGTTCAGCGCACTGGGTACGGCATTTGTGAGCGACGTTCTCGAGCTCGTATTTGATTTTGATGCGGCGACGGTTTGCTGCGATGGCGACTGGGAAGCTGTGATGTGGGCGCTGGTTACCGCTGCGGCTAAAATCCTTGAGGTTCCCGAGACCGAACTCGGAGGGACTACATACAAAAATGATGCAGGCAGCTTCTCAATACTCATCTATGATGACGTGCCTGGAGGAGCCGGTCATGTGCGCCAGCTCAGCAAAGAGGTGGCGGAACTAATTGAAGAGGCATATAAGGTCGTAGACGGTCATTGCGGATGCGGTGAAGAAACTTGCTGCTACGGTTGTATTGCAAATTATTACAACCAAGCTGTGCAGGCGAATCTTTCTCGAGGCGCTGCAAAGCGAATTTTGGGGACTCTTCTTGCTGTATCGCCTTCCGTTTGTTCTGCCGGCAATGCCGATGAGGATAAAGAACTCGATTGCGAGCCGGATGCCTCGGACTCGGTTGCTGGGTTTGAGCTATATGCCTCTGATGATGGCGCAAACAACAAGGCGCTATCGTTGGCCGAAGCGATGAAACTGTCAATCCAATCTGGTTCTACGGATGAATGGGCCGAGCTGGTTTGTGAGATGGCGAGCTACGATCCGCATTTGCGTTGGGAGACTCCGGACAAAGACGTGGATCTATCTAATGCTAGCGGCGACAGCGCTTACGCCACGTTTGTTTGGCGTAAGTCCAAGGTCATTCTTCTTGATGAAGAAGCGGCGAGCGATTTCAAAGATGTATTTGGGCCTGCTTGGCGCAACATTTCGGGTTGGAGCCTGTTTGTCGTTGGCGAGTGCTCCGCCAAAGATGTGATGGACGAGATTTATAAAGAGGCGTAGCTGTGGCTGCAAGAATGATACCGAGCCTTGGCCCGGCTGAATACGACGATCGGAGCCGTGAGGGGGAGATTTATTACGCGCTGAGCAAGCTTCCCGATGATTTTACGGTTATCCATTCATACAAGATGTTGGATGTTGTGGATGGAAACGCTATTGAGCAGAGGGAAGCCGATTTCGTCGTGTTTAATCGCAGGCTCGGTATCCTTGTCATCGAGGCGAAGGCGGGAAAGATTCGCTGCGAAAACGGCGAGTGGCTATACGGTAGCGGCATATCGATGAGGAGGCATGGAGGGCCTTATCGGCAGGCGGATAGCATCAAATGGAAGCTCATTAATCGCTTTGAGGATGTAGGGTTAGGAGAGCTTTGCGGTAGGTGCAAGGTTGCTCATGCGGTTTGGCTTCCGTCCCTGGGGGCACATGAACTTGGCTTTATTGATTACTCCCCCGAGGCTTCTCGCGATATTACTCTGTGCAAGACAGACCTTGGAGATCCAACTGCTCAAATAGTTCGCATCATGAGTATGGAAGTCGGGGGAAGGGAGACGAGACTCTCCAAGACCGAGGCTCAAGAGGTCTTGCATAAAGTGCTCTTGCCGGAGTTCGATATCGTCCCGACGAATTCGGTGGACTATCGATATAACGACTTCGTGTTCGCAAGGCTGCTGGACTCGCAAGCTCGCGTGTTGAATTTCATAAAGGATCAGAAGACAGCGGTAATTAACGGGGCGGCAGGAACTGGCAAAACTCTCATTGCAATTGAGAGAGCTAGGCAGGCCGCCTGTACGGGCAGGGTTCTCTTTTTGTGCTTTAACTCGCTTTTGAAGGAAGAGATTACTAGAAGGTGCGACGATGTCCCGGAAATTGACGTCTATACAATTCCGGGCTACGCCTGCAAGGTCTGCAATTCTCTCGAGCCAAACTACGCCAGCCTGACCGAAGAACTCATGGAGCACCCTGACTCGTTTCCCTATCAGCACATCGTAATAGACGAAGGCCAAGACTTTGGCCTCAAACCCATTGAAGATGCGATGGTGCTCGAAACCTTGCGTTCTATCGTGGACTCGAGGCCGGAAAGCACGATGTACCTCTTCTACGACAAAAGGCAGTTTGTCCAAGGCTCAACTATGCCCAGCTTCCTTATGGATGCCGATTGCAAGCTAACGCTTTATGTAAACTGCCGGAATACGGAGGCTATCGAGAGGTCTTCCTTGAGTGCTCTTGGTGAGGCGCATGGTTTTAGAATGCAGGTTATGGCTAGGCTCGGAAAACCTCCATTGCTTATGATTGATTGTGACGCCGCCGCGCAAGAGGCATTTGTGGATAAGCACATTGATCTACTCAAGAACGCTGGTATTAATGACATTGTGGTTATCACATGCAAGACACTGGAAAACTCTAAGCTGTCGAGTTGTTTCACTGGCGATCTGAGCTTAAAGAGATGGAAAGGTCAGAAGGTTCCCGTCCATACGGTGAGGAAGTTCAAGGGGATGGAGGCTGCTGCGGTAATTATGATTGATGTTGATCAAGCCTTATGGGAACAGCCGTCCATGAGCTACATGCCTGAGCCTGGAACTCTGTTTTATACGGCTGCTTCGAGGGCACGGCATGAGCTTAGAATTGTTTGCGACATGAATGGGGATGACTGCAACCATGCGCTCGTGGCGATGGGTGAAAAAGCGAATAGGCGCCCCGCCAAGAAGCTCGCAAATGTTCTGGGAGCAGTATTGGTTGGATAGGGCGCCGCCGCGCCCCACCGCCCTTTGTGAATCCGAGATTGTTTCCTAGGAGCTTCGCTGCTGCTTTCGTTGCTATTCATGTCATGTGTGGGCGCCAGCCTATATCACCGGGATATACCGCGACAAATACTCCTTGAGTGCGGGGTCGCACACATAGAGATACGTTCCCAGCATGCCACGCGTCATGAGGACATAGTAGGCGTTGACGATAATCTTCCGTAGCTCATCTTCGCTCGCCTTTTTCTTTGCGACAGCATCTTTGAAGTTCGCTTTGTTAACGCAGACGGCTCCTTTATCGGTGTCGTAGTAAATGTCTGGCCCCAGAATGACGAATCCGTAATTGAGGTCGTAGCCCTGCACCGTGTGGATGCATCCAACCTCGTTGACGGCATTGGGGGAGTTAACCCAATCCTTTTGACTCGAGTTCCAACGTTTGGGGATGCCCTCAATGACGATGTCGAACGCGTCTTTGTGTTTCTTCGTCTCCCACTTCCACGCAAAGCCTGCTGTCATGCGGGATAGACCAACTTCTTCTTCCTTGGCTTGCTGCAGGGAACAGAAATCCTCAAATTGGTTGACGATTCCAAACTGGTATCTGGGGATATCGCTGTCCGGATCCCCGGCTCGCGAATCGTAGGGCTCCGACGAAAAGAGTTCGTTGAACTTCATGCCGGTATGCATATACGCCTTGTTGTTGAGTAAGTCATAGACAAAATCGAGGTATTCGTCACCACCGCGTACGCGCATTTGTGTGCTTAGGCTGAACTCTTCAGTTTCAATGCCCGCTTCTTCGAGCTGATTGAGTCGCTGCTCAAGGCCGTCTCGATTGAGTCCGGATGCCCTGACTTGCTGTTTGGGGTCGTAGAACAGGTACGCCTTGTCGCAGCATTTGAATATCCAGTCAACTTGGTTGCTCGTATGTGGGAGGCCGAGACGATCGCAGGTGTTATAGAAGGCCTTGATGCCGGAGCCCATGCTTAGATAATTACCTAGTCGATGTGCTTCGTCGACAAGCAGGATGTCATACCGATCGTTTTTGGTAACATCGCTGGGGCTCAAGATATCGCCAGGCTTTAACCCTGGAAGGAAGTGGGTGAGTTTCCTGAGGGTCTTCTTCAGGGAATCCATGGGGGTGACAAAACCGACTCGCAGGCCGGAAAGGTTGGGCTCATTTTTGATTTTGAACATGAGACTGATGGCGAGGATTGTTTTACCTGTTCCCGGTGCGCCATTCACGACGGTTATACGTTCTCTTTTTGAGCCGCCATGTTTTGCGTCTTCATGCTCCTGTTCGAGACGTTTAAAAATCGTCTCGATTGTTTCGTATTGGTCGGGCGTAAGCGTCTTGAAAGGTGAGAACTTGAACAGATCGGAGTTCTCGAGCTCTTCAATCGGATGAATCGCGTAGTTTTCTTCGCGAAGCTTTGTCCAGAGGTCTCGGAACTTCTGGCGATATTGAGGCCGCTCAAAATAATCGAATTGGGCATAGCCGTTGTTGGCATTGGTGACCTGGTATTTTTCGTCAGCACAGAACAGCTCAATAAGTCGATTCTCGAACTCGAACGTTGCGGATTGGTTGAAGGTGGGATTGTCGATCAGAAGGGTCCGGTCGAAGTCCTTGTCCACGTTTGCAGCGTGTTGTTTCATACGGCGCTGGTAGTTGGTTGTTTGACCGATGTATGCCGTCTTGTTTCTGCTGTTGGTAAGAATGTAAAGGACGGGCCAACTCTCGTCATGATGGGCTCCAGGCTTTGGCGTGCCAAAGTCCTGAAGCGATTCGCTTGTCTCAAAGGGTTGGGGCAGGGGAAGCGTGTATTGCCGAAGGGCGAACTCATTACTCACGGTGGCCCGCCTTTCTGTATTCGACAGATGATGCGTTGATGGGGTAGCGTTCGCCATTGCGCTTGAGTTTGGACGAAAGCGCCGCTGGCAGGTCGATTTCATTTAAATCAGCGAAACGCAGGAGGAAAAGGAGCGTGTCGGCAATTTCGTCTTCGATGGCTTGACGTTGCTCGGCGTCTTCGAACATTTCTGCAATGCGCTCGTCGCTCATAAAACGAAAGAGCTGAAGGAGCTCGGAGGACTCAGTCGCCATGCCGATGGCAAGCTCTTTTGGCGTGTGATATTTGCGCCAGTCGCGTGCATCACAAAAGTCCCTGACTTGTTCCGTCATGGCATCGAGCTTATCCATCGTCCTCAACCTCCCTGATGTTCATTGTTTTATTATGGCCGTATCTGGGGTTTATTGCACATCATTTGGGATGTGAGGTTTGTTTGGTCGCGATTGCCCGGTAGGAGGTTACACCATGAAGATCGATGTGGACGTAGACCAGCTGCGCGAGAGTCTGCTCGATCGCGCGGGGAGTGCAGCAGGCGTGGGCTTTCCGGCTGCCATGCTCGACGTAGTGGATATCGAGGACGAGTCGCCCCAAGAGCTCCTAGCCCGAGCCGAACGCGAAGGCTTCGACCTCCGAGATCTTGCCGTCGACGATGACTAGGAATGTGACAAGGATAGCTAATTTGGGACGGTAGTCTGCACCCCGCAGCTGCGCGAAAATGCATGATAAGCCGTCCCAATGGAGTCTAATGAGCTCGCGACCGTTCTATTTTGACTGCACGCTGGCTAAGTGAGTAGGCTTTATTGGTAATCCTGAGCACACGACTAATTTGCTTCAATAAACCCGCAGGTCACAGACTTGTGCTTTGGTGACGTGGTCGGCGATTCGGCAAAAGTCTACTCACTTAGTTTTGAGAGGCGCTAATTGTCCGCAACGAGACCCCAGCCGGGGCGATTGATGTTCAAATGTAGCCAATTCGGGACGGCTACCCCTGGCCGCTACGATGCCAGCGTGGCGATGACGGCTTCGTCGCCGGCGTATATGAGGGTGTTGCCGTCGGGGATGATGGTTTGGCCGTCGCGCTTGAGCATCACGACGATAAACGGGTGCTTGCCTTGCGGCACGTCGCGCAGGCGCAGTCCTGCCAGGCGGCCGTGGGGTGTCACGGTGACCTCGCGCAGCGTAACCTCGGCACGCTCTTCAAACGTCGGCGCGGCCATAACCAGAAGGTCCCCTTCTTCAATTACGGTGTCGCCGTTGGGCAGCACCGGATGCGCGCCATCGCGCAGCACCAGGACGACGAGCATGTTCGTAGCGTTGCCAATATCGGCAAGCGAGCGCCCGGCAAACGGATGCCCCGCGCCAACCTTGAGCTTAACAAACGACATGCCGTCCTCGTCGCGGTAGTCGTTAAACGTACGGCGCACGTCGCCGGCCGCATCGATCATGTCGAGCTTTTTCGCCACCGCCGGCAGCAGCGAGCCCTGCACCACAATGCTCGACACGGCAATTACAAACACCAGGTCAAACAGGTCGTGCCCACCGGGAATGCCGGCCACCACGGCAAAGAGGCTAAACACGACCGAAGCCGCGCCACGCAGGCCCGCCCAGCTTACGAGCGCCACCTGGCGGGGGTTTGTCTTATAGGGCGCCAACAGCAGACCGACGGCGATGGGGCGGCTCGCAAAGAGCATAAACGCCATGAGCGCCAGGCCGGGTAGCAGCACTTGCGGCAGGCGCGCGGGCGTCACGAGCAGGCCGAGCAAGAAGAAGATCGTCATCTCTGCCATCTCGGTAAGGGTGTCAAAGAAGTGCGCCATCTCGACCTTGCCGGTGATGTCGCTGGCGCCCAGCACGATGCCGGCAAGGTACACGGCTAAAAAGCCGTTGCCGCCCAGATAGCTCGGCAGCGCGTAGGCGACGATGGCCACGGCGAACAAAAAGATGGTCTGCGCGCCCTCGGCCGTTGCGTGCGCGCACTCAATCAGGCGGCTGGATGTCCAGCCAATGACAAGGCCCACGCCCACGCCCAGGATGATCTGCTTGGCCAGCAGCACAGGGATGTTAATGTCGCCGCCGGCCGCAAGGGTTGCAAGCACGGCGGTGAGCATGTAAGCGACGGGGTCGTTGGAGCCCGATTCGACCTCGAGCAGCGAGTCGGTGCCGCCCTTTAGCGACAGGTTGTGCTCGCGCAGCACGCTAAAGACACTCGCCGCATCGGTCGACGCCACGACCGAGCCCAGCAGCAGGCCGCCGATCCAGTCGAAGCCCAGTGCGAAGTGCGCAAAGGCGCCGGTGATGCCGGCGGTGACGACGACGCCGAGCGTGCTCAGCAGCACCGCGGGCACGGCGACAGGTTTGGCGCGGTCGATATTGGTGTTAAAGCCGCCGTAGAACATGATGAACAGCAGCGCCGTGCTGCAGACGGTTTCGGTGAGCGCATAGTCGCTAAAGTCAATGTGCGCCGGACCGTTGACGCCCAGCAGCATGCCCAGCGCGATAAAGATGAGCAGGGTGGGGAAGGGGAGCTTTTTGCCGACGGGTTTGATGGTCAGGCACAAAATGATGACGAGGCCTATAAAGAGAAGTATCTGGTTCATGGATAGTGTCCGCTCCTGGGTGGTTGGCGTGGCACGGTCAGTTATCTGCGGTTATTTGTACCCAAAGGTGGTGGGTTTATGGGTTGAACGGAGGGCGTTCGCGATATCGTCACAGGCGGCGCCGTTTTTCTAGACCATTGGCGGCGACTCGTATCTACTTTTCAGCTTTATTGCAACGGAGTACAATGGGTAACGTTTAAGTTCAACTTGAAGTTTTAGTTGTGGCTCCGGGCTTCGGCCGTAATGCAGGGAAAGGCGTTCCATGGCGATCTATGTGACATCCGATGCTCACGGGCACGTGCGCGCGCTGGACGAGGCCCTTTCCAAGATCTCGCTAACGTCCGACGACACGCTGTATGTGCTGGGCGACATGATCGATCGCGGTCCCGATCCGGTCGGCGTCATCAACTTGGTGCGCTCGCTGCCCAACGCTCGCGTGCTTAAGGGTAACCACGAGCAGATTATGCTCGACGCGATTATCGGCCAGGACCCGCTCGATGCCGAGACCTGGGACATCAACGGCGGATGGACCACGCGCCAGCAGCTCAACGATATGGAGTTTGAGGCATACGAGGAGCTGGTGCGCTGGGCTGCCGCCCTGCCACTCTATGCGGTGGCAGAGACTGCCGAGCGTCCGTATCTGCTGGTGCACGCCGGTATTCAGACCGAGGCGGCGCGTGCGTTTTTGCTTGAGCATGGTGTCGATTGTGCCGACGGCAGGGGAGCGGTCGATGCCGATAGCGAGTTGCTGCAGCAAATGCTCGCCGTGCAGTCGTCCGATGACTTGCTGTGGATTCGCCATGGCTATTGGGATGCCCCGACGGGGCTGCTATCTGCCGAGGGCAAGGGTCCGGTCGTGGTGAGCGGCCACACGCCCACGGTATCGCTGGGGCGTTATTGCGAGGTAGGCGGCCTGGCGGGGCTCGATGAGGAGTCGGGCCGCGGACAGATGGTGCGCTTGGGCGGCGAGGATACCGCCGGTGTTCCCGACCGTATCGACATCGACTGCGCCGCCGCCACTGGCTCCGAGTTCGGCCGCGTCGGGATCCTGCGCCTGGACGACGGGGCGGAGTTCTATGCAAATATTCTCCCTGGCGAGTAATCGGTGCAAAGGGTAGCTAATTTGGGACGGGGCTTTTTTGACTACTTTTGCCCTTCTGCCCATCAAATGATTTTTCTGGGGCGGGGATTACATAATCATTTGGCTGCCCGCTGGCTAAGTGAGTAGACTTTTTTGGAAATGCCGAGCACCCAACATGTTTGCCTCAATAAAACCGCAGGTCACAGACTTGTGCTTTGTCGGTGTGGTCGGGGATTCGGTAAAAGTCTACTCACTTAGTTTTGCGTGATGCATATTGTCCGCGACGAGACCCCAGCCGGGGTGATTCCATCGCAAATTCCGGTGGCCGAGGCATCTAATTAGACACCGTACGGGTTGCGGGCTCGTTCTATGCGCTGGCGAATGTGAGCGTACTCGACAATCAATAGCACCAGCAGTAGGGCCATGATAGCCAGGTAGCTCACGACGGCACCCATCAGCCCCAGTAGGTTGATGAGGATCATCGGCACCACCACGCTCACGGCAAAGCAAATGAGGTAGATCTTGGTGACATCGCCGGCGTGGCGCAGCACTGTGATAATGGCGTAGATAAAATCGATGGCTGCGGTGATGCCGCCGGCGACGACCATCAGCAGCGCCAATGTGCGGTAGCGCTCAAAGTTGAGGCCGTACATAAAGCTCATAAGGGGAATGCCGGGGCCTGCCATAAACGCGGCGCATGCGCCAGTGAAACCCAAGATCAGCGCCATGACGGCGACAATAATTAAGTCAAAGCGGCGACGCTGACGCGGGTTAGCCCAAATGCTCGACAAACGCAAGAGCTGCGGTTTATAGATAAAACCAACGCTCAGCAAAATGGCCTGCGCCGGAAAGAACAAGGCATTAAAATACAGCTGATATTTGTAGGCCAGCGTGCCTTCCATCACAAATTTGGGCATGCTCTCGATAAGGTTGAACAAAAAGAGCGCGCCAAAGAGCGGGGCACACTGCGCAAAAAGGCGGCCGACTTCGCGTATGCTCATGCGACGCGATTTTTCGGTTTCGAGGAGGGCGAGCGGGGCGGTGACCAGCACAAGCGAGGCGATCGCTGTAACACCCATGGCCATGGCCGCGATGGGCATGCTGCGCGTAAGGAACAGCGCCACGCTAAAGACCGCGATGACGCCGGCGGAACGCAGCGTTTGGCTCATGCCGGCCAAATAGAGCTTGTCGGCCTGCTGCAGGCGGCCCTCGTACACGTCGGCGATGCCGTCGATCACCTTATAGAGGTAGACGCCCAGGCCGATCGTCGCCATCTGCGCGTCATAGCCGCGGGCGCTGCTGTACATGAGGCCGCAGCCTAGGGCGAGAGCTCCGCAAAGCCAGCGGTTGAGCTGGTAGGAGGCAAAGGACGTCTTCTCGTCGATGTCCGAGACCTGAAAATTGCGCACGCCGTAGTTGCACGCGATCATGATGAGCGTGCCGGTGACAAAGGCGATGGAGAACTTGCCGGCTTCTTCGGCGCCCACGAGTTGCGTGGACACGATAGTGAGCAGCGGAAACGCCATGCCCCACACGGCGGTGCCGAGGGTATTCCAAAGGTAGTCGCGACGGGTGGCGTGCTCCTCGTATTCGGCTTCCTGCATGGAGAAACCGCCGCCGTAGACGGCGCCGAGCAGGCGGTTCCACCAGGCATTGACCATGCGGCGGACAGGACCGGGCTCGCGATCGCGCTCGCGCCGACGACGCGTGGCCTGGCCGCTATTTGGCCCGCCGGCGTTGCGCTGACTCAGCTCCTGGATACGCGCGAGCTCCTCGGCGGTGTGCGATGCGGGGAACAGGCCGTTCTCGATGCGTCCGCCCTGTCCGTGCGCCCCGCCCGATACAGCGGGGTTGGCGATGCCGTTGCGGCGGGCGATGGCGCGGCGGATGCTATCGAGGGGCGAGATGCTCAAGGCGGGTCCTTTCTATTGCTGCGTTCTAGTATAGACGCGACGGTGTCACTCATGTTTTTGAACGGATTGTTCAATATTTTCGGGGGGCGGCAGTAAATTGTCGGTGAGCGTGCGGTATCCTGTTGAAGTTATGTGATACCACGATGCCGCCCGCGCGGCACCAAGGAGCTTCTACCTATGGACGTCGCCGCATTCTTGCTGGCTCTTGTGCCGATCATTTGGCTTGTCGTGATGCTGCTGTGCTTTAAATGGCCAGCTTGGAAAGCCGCCATCGGATCGTTTGTCCTTTCGTGCGTGCTTGCCTTCGCATGGTGGCACCTGCCGGCAGCGCAGATCGCGACCGCCTCGCTCGAAGGCTTTTTGATGGCCCTGTGGCCCATCGTTTTGGTAATCATCGCCGCGGTGTTCACGTATAACCTGTGCGTTCGCACGGGCGCCATGGACGTGATCGGCAGCATGATCACCTCCATCAGCAGCGATCGCCGTCTGCTGGCGCTGCTTGTGGCCTGGTGCTTTGGTGGCTTTATGGAGGGCATGGCCGGTTTTGGCACCGCCGTTGCCATTCCCGCCGGCATGCTCGCGGGCCTGGGCTTTGAGGCCGTGCCCGCCGTGCTCATCTGTCTGCTGGCCAACGGCGTGCCCACGCCCTACGGCTCCATTGGCATTCCCACGGTGTCCGTTGCCGGTCTGGTGGGCCTGGACCCGCTGCATTTGGCGACCGTTCAGATGGTGCAGTTGGCGCCTTTCTTTGTGGTGATGCCGCTGTTTATCGTGCTGGTTGCGGGTCGTGTCGCCGATGACCAGGGTAATGTTGCGGGCGTTGCCGAGCGCCTGAACGGCGTGGCGGGCATCGCCGTGCTCTCTGGCGTGTCCTTTGCCGGTGCGGCTCTTGTCGTTGCTATGTTTGTGGGTCCCGAGCTTGCCGTCGTCGTCGGTTCCATCGTTTCGCTCGCGCTGACAGCTGCGCTTGCCATGCGTGCCGAGAAGTCGGGGCATCTGGGCGCACGTTTCCACATGAATATCGAGGCCGGCGAGCAGCTCACCGCTAAGTCGGCGCTTTCGGCTTGGTCGTGCTTCATCCTGATCTTTGTGCTGCTGTTGGGAACGTCTAACCTGGTGCCTGCCGTGCATGCTGCGCTCGCACCGTTTGCGAGCCAGGTGCAGGTGTATTGCGGCGAGAACCCCGGCACGCTCACGTTTTCGTGGATCAACACGCCGGGCGTCTGGATTTTCCTGGCGGCGTTTGTCGGCGGCGCCATTCAGGGTGCTTCGCCGCGCATGATGGGCAAGGTGCTGGCCGCGATCGTCAAGCAGATGATGCCGACGGTCATTACCATGCTTTCGGTTCTGGGCTGTGCCAAGGTTATGGGCTATGCGGGCATGATCTCTTCGATCAGCGCGTTTTGCATTGCGGTCGCCGGTGGCCTGTACCCGATTCTGGCTCCGTGGATCGGCGCGGTCGGTGCGTTCGTGACCGGTTCGGGCACGTCTTCTGGCATGCTGTTTGGTCCCATCCAGAGCCAGGCTGCCACCGCGCTGGGCGTGAGCGACTACTGGATGGTCGCGCTGAACGCGCTTGGCGTCGCCGCCGGCAAGATGATCTCGCCGCAGACGCTCGCCATCGGCCTGGCCGCCGTGCACGTGCGCGGCAAGGATGCCGAGCTCCTGGGCGCGGTCCTGCCCTACGCCGCCGGCATGCTGATCCTTATGAGCGCCATCGCCATGCTCGGCCAAGGCTTGCCGCTATAGTTGGCACTTAGGGACGTTCCTTTTGTGCCGGCATCCGGGGACACTCCTTGAATGTTGCCTGTTCAAGAGTGTCCCCAACGACTCGTCGTTTAAGAACGTCCCCAATGACTACTCAATGACTAGGCCGCTTGCCTGGGATTTTTGACCGTTGGGCGGGCTTGCCGCCCTTGCCGCAAAAACGTTTTTGCATATCGGGTACAACGGGCTTTACGTGAGTAAAGTGCGCGCCGCGCCCGCGTGACGCGCTTTTAAAGGAGGCCCCATGCCTGGTGTTACCCCTGCAGAAGTTCTGTCCAACTTTGGTATTACGCTGGTCGAAGATCCCGCCGAGAATCAGCCGCGTCTGCTGGTCGATCTACCTGCTGCGGAGCTCGTCGAGCACGCCATCCGCCGTGAAGAGGGCCGCATGGCATCCAACGGCGCGCTGGTAATCGAGACGGGGGAGCGCACCGGCCGTTCTCCCAACGACCGCTTTATCGTTGACACCCCCGATGTTCACGACAAGATCGCCTGGGGCGCCGTCAACCGCCCGCTTTCGATTGAGAGCTACGAGGCAATCAAGGCCGGCATCGTTGACTACCTCAACGAGCGCGACGTGTTCGTCACGCGCGGCATGGCGGGTGCCGACCGCAACCACACGCGTCGCCTGCTCGTTGCCTGCGAGCGCGCGAGCCAGGCGCTCTTCATTAAGCAGATGCTCGCCCGTCCGCTCGCTCGCGAAATTGCGCGCACCGGCGAGCCGGACTTTTGCGTGCTCGCGGCACCCGGGTACCAGTGCGACCCCGCCATCAAGGGTCTCAACTCCAGCGCCGCCGTGGTCATCAACTTCCAGGAGCGCGTGATTCTGGTTGCCGGCACCGGCTACTCCGGTGAGATTAAAAAGTCCATCTTCAGCGTCATGAATTACCTGCTGCCCGTCGAGGACGATGTGCTGCCCATGCATTGCTCGGCCAGCATGGATCCCGTCACGCACGAGACCGCCGTGTTCTTTGGCCTGTCCGGCACCGGCAAGACCACGCTTTCGGCCAATCCCACGCGCCTGCTGATCGGCGACGACGAGCACGGTTGGTCCGACATGGGCATCTTCAACATCGAGGGCGGCTGCTACGCCAAGTGCGAGGGCCTGGACGAGTTTCACGAGCCCGAGATCTTCAACGCCGTTCGCTTTGGCGCGATCTGCGAAAACGTGGTGCTCGACGAGAACCGCAAGCCCAACTACGATGACGTCTCGATCACGCACAACACGCGCGTTGCCTATCCCGTCGAGCATATCCCCAACGCGTGGACCAAGGGCATGGGCACCACCCCGAGCGTCGTGCTGTTTTTGACCTGCGATGCCTTTGGCGTGCTGCCGCCTATCTCGCGCCTGACGGCCGATGCCGCCATGTATCACTTTGTGACGGGCTTCACCGCCAAGATCCCCGGTACCGAGGTCGGCGTCACCGAGCCCACGCCCACGTTCTCCTCGCTGTTCGGAGAGCCGTTTATGCCGCTCGACCCCATGGTCTATGCCAAGATGCTCGGCGAGCGTATCGCCGACGGTCGCACCCGCGTCTATCTGCTCAACACCGGCTGGATTGGCGGCGGTTATGGCGTGGGCCATCGCATCGAGCTTGCCTACACGCGCGCCCTGGTCGCACGCGCCCTCGACGGTACCATCGAGGACAGCGAGTTCTTGCACGACGATATCTTTAATGTCGACATTCCCACCACGTGCCACGGTGTGCCGGACGGCATCCTGGTGCCGCGCCAGTACTGGCAGAGCACAGCGCGCTACGACGAGGCCGCGCACAACCTGGCGGTGATGTTCGAGGAGAACTTCGAGAAGAAGTACTCGCACCTGCCCGAGTCCGTCAAGGCCGCCGGCCCGCACGCTCAGGTGTCCGCCGAGGCCCGTCATCGCGGCCGCGGCCTGCTGGGACTCCGCCACTAGCGTCGCCTCGAGTCCATATCCACCACAAAGAGGCAGGCGCCTTTGTGGTGGTTTTGCTCGTGTGGATGACTCGGGTTACAATGCGCCTGACATATCGTCCCCTTCTCCGGATGGGGGCAGCGTAAGCGCTCTTGTGACGGCACCGTAGGACTTTGAAGGTGGCCGTTGTAGGGGCGCTTTTTGTTTAGGCGCTCGCGTTGGCGCGAATTGCGAAAGGAGCACGTATGAAGGGCTTTGTTGCCGAGGATTCATTTTGGGAGCTATTTCCACAGGCGGCGATCGGTGTTGTGGTCGTGGAGGGCATGAAGCCCGCGGCTACGATTCCTCAAGAGGACGTGGACGCGATTGCGGCGCTGCTCGATCGCGCCAATATCGATGCGGAGCGCCACCTGACAAGCGATACCATCAGCGAGAACGCGCCGGTCAAGGCTTGGCGCGAGGCCTATCGCCTGTTCAAGACTAAAAAGGGCGCCCGCTGCTCGATCGAGAACTTGCTCAAGCGCGTGCTCAAGGGCAAGCCGGTCGGTCATATCACACCGGCGGTGGATATTTACAACACGGTGTCGCTGACCTACGCGCTGCCCGTGGGAGGCGAGGATTTGCACGCGATTGAGGGAGACCTTCGCTTGAAGGTGACCGACGGTGGCGATGCGTTCTTGCCGCTTGGCGAGGAAGCAGATGATCCGACGCTGCCCGGCGAGCTCGCCTACATCGATGATGCGGGCGCCGTGTGCCGCTGCTGGAACTGGCGCGACGGCGTTCGAACGGCTCTGTCCGACGATTCTGCCGATGCGTTCCTGGCGATTGAGTGTGTAGAGCCCGAGCGAATGGGGGACTGCCAGGCCGCGATCGATCGCTTAGCCGAGCTGCTCGAGCGCTATCTGGGAGCGACGGTTGTCGTCAAGACGCTTGTGACCCGCGATAATCCCTGCGTGGAGCTGTAGCGGCGCCTAGAACCTTTTGATGCCCCAAACCACCACAAAGGTGCTATCCCCTTTGTGGTGGTTTTTATGTTGATGGGTTAACAATTGCGATATTTAGGTACGGGGGTTCGGGCATGCGGCTAAGATGTTTACCCGTTAGCATCATGCAAGCGAAAGGCGGTCGTCTCCCATGCAGCAGAACGACGAGACGCGTTTTGAGGATTTTGTCGGACTGATCAGCGGACTCTACAAGGAGATCCAGCGCATTAAGGCATCTGAGGGCGCAAGGCTGGGCCTTAAGGGTTCCGATATCATGTGCCTGTACTATCTTGAGCGCAGCAAGGACGGCCTGACTGGTGCCGACCTCGCCCGCATGGCAGGCGTGACCCGCGCTGCCGTCTCGCGCACGCTGGCGCATCTGGAAGAGGGCGGCTACGTCGAGGTCGACGATTCGGGCGATGCCGCCGTTAAGTATCGCGCCCCGGTTCGCCTGACCACGTTGGGCGGCGAGAGCATGAATGAGGCCGATCGCATTATTCGCGAGGTGCTCGACGCCACCGGCAAGGCCATGGGCGTGGAGCAGCGCGAGCAGATGTACGCGTCGCTGCGTACGATTCTCGACACCCTGCGCGAGCTGTAGGGCCGCCTAGGCATTTGCTTCCCATTAACAACTGCATCGTCCCGTTTGAGCGCGTATACCGTGCCGGGACATTGCTGTCAAAATTCCCTGCGCGGGACCTGCGCAAGAAAGGATTCGCTATGTCCGTCCGCATTATTACCGATTCCGCAAGCGATATGTCGCCGGCGGAGCACCCGGCACTGGCTGTTCTGCCGCTGTCCGTCACCTTTGGTACCGATGTGTACATGGATGGCGTCGACATCGATCACCAGCGCTTTTACGAGATGCTCGTGGAGCGCGATGAGCTGCCCAAGACCGGTCAGGTCAACCCGTACGCGTTTTCGCAGGCTATCGCCGAGGTTCGTGAAGCCGGCGATGAGGCCGTGATTATTACCGTGGGCGCTAAGCTTTCCGGCACCAATCAGAGTGCCCGTACCGCTCTTGCCGAGGCACCGGGCGGCGATGTGTTCGTGGTGGACAGCAACAACGTCACCCTGGGCGAGCGCGTGCTGGTCGAGTATGCCCTGCGCTTGGTGGACGAGGGCCGTGGCGCTGCCCAGATCGCGGCGGCGGTTGAGGCCGTGCGCGACCGCGTGGTGGTTATCGGCCTGCTCGAGACGCTGGAGTACCTGGTGCGCGGCGGTCGCCTGTCTGCTGCGGCCGGCGCCGTGGGCACGCTGCTCAACGTAAAGCCCGTGGTGGCTGCCGAGGACGGTCTGATCGTGCAGCTGGGCAAGGCGCGCGGTTCCAAGAACGGTCGCAACCTGCTGAACCAAAAGGTCGAAAAGGCGGGCGGCGTCGACTTTTCCATGCCGCTGGCGCTGGGCTATACGGGCCTTTCGGATGCGGTGCTCAAGAAGTATATCGAGGACAGCGCCGCGCTGTGGGCTGGCCACACCGAGGGCGAGCTGCCTGTTCACACCATCGGCGCCACCATCGGCACCCATGTAGGCCCCGGTGCCGTAGCCGTAGCCTTCTTCCAGCCTGCCAACTAACCGACCTGCCAAAAAGGGACAGGTTTATTTTGGCAGGTTTTATCTGGGCAAACGCTACCTGCCATGCCATGTGATCCCTCGGCGATGACGGGGTTGCGGACCATCGGTCGCACGGAGGCCGCAAATGATCCGCAACCCTGCCGTCCCCGAGGGATCATTTGATTTATGCTGTTGCGGTCGGAAAGGAGCATCGATGGCGTCTGAGGGCTTTTTTGAGCGGGTGTACGAGGTTGTCGAGCAGATCCCTGAGGGGATGGTTGCCACGTACGGCCAGGTGGCGCTGCTCGCCGGTCGTCCACGAAGTGCGCGGTACGTGGGGTATGCCCTGCATAGCAATCCGCGCCCCGGCGAGATTCCCTGTCACCGCGTGGTGTTTGCCGACGGCCGTATCTGTGAGGGCTTTGCGTTTGGCGGCCCCGATGCTCAGCGCGAACTTCTGTTGGGGGAGGGCGTGACGTTTGTCGACCCCATGCACGTCGACTTGGCCGCCTGTCGTTGGCCAGCAGGGCTCTAGCGGCTCTGCCGTGGCCAAAACCACCACAAAGGTGCCTGTCCTCTTTGTGGTGGAACGCTGGCTCCATTGATGTTTCCCCAGATAAAACCTGCCAAAATAAACCTGTCCCTAATTGGCAGGTTTAGGTACTGACGTTTGGTTTTAGGGGGGCACTAACTTTGATTGTTAGTCCCGCTTACAGCAACCGATCTTGGTAAATCCCCGCGGCGCTTCTTCGCCTGCGGGGATTCTTGGGCTGTCGCTTCCCAGATATGCTTCTACATGCCGCGCGAACGCTTGCCACGACCACTCGTCTTTATCGGCCTCAAGCCGATCGGGAGAAATCGCGTTGAACAGGCACGTTGGAATCTCGTGCTCGTGCAGATTCTTAGCGATACACGGTGTGCAGCCCTTCTCGTGGTTGACAGGGTTAAATGGGCATTTCCGGTCGTTGCAGGTACAAAACGCAACTGAGCTCATGGGACTCCTTCCGGTCGGTCGGGTCTGCCGTAAAAGCTGCCGCATGTTAAACAATAGGGTGTCATTGCTTAACAGGATATAGCCTCAAGGTGCTTGCGACTTAGGGGTTCTGCCAAGCGGCTGAATATCTCGGCGACCGACCTCTGAAGAAAACAAAACCGCCGCAACGAGGATTGTGCCAATCGCGGCGGTTTAGTTTGAGTGTTGTTTATTGCTCTCGACTAGTACACCATGCCCATGGCGTCCCGAACCTCTGCCAGCGTCTGCTCGGCAATCTCGTTGGCGCGACGGTTGCCCTCGTGCAGGACGTCCTTCACATAGTCCAGGTCGTTCTCGTAGCGCTGGCGACGCTCGCGGATCGGTGCGAAGTACCCGTTGACGGCCTCGGTCACGTACTTCTTGAGTTGGCCAGAGCCACCCATGCCAATCTCCTCGGCAATCTCGACTTCGGAACGGCCAGTGCAGATGGCGGCGGTCGAAAGCAGGCCGGACACGCCGGGGCGGTTCTCGGGATCAAACGTAATCATGCGCTCGGAGTCGGTCTGGCTCTTCTTGATGCGCTTGGCCGTCTCCTCGGCGGTCATCGAGATATTGATGGCGTTGCCGTAGCTCTTGCTCATCTTGCGGCCGTCCAGGCCGGGCAGCAGTGGGGTCTCGGACAGCAGCGCGTCGACCTCGGGGAACACCTTGCCGTAGCGGTTGTTAAAGCGGCGGGCGATGGTACGGGTGAGCTCGATGTGCGGCAGCTGGTCGCGACCGACGGGCACAACGTTACCCTTGCAGAACAGGATGTCGCAGGCCTGGTGCACCGGATAGGTGAGCAGAAGGCCGGTGAGCTCGTGGCCCGAGGCCTCCATCTCGGCCTTGACGGTGGGGTTGCGCGCCAGCTCGGCCTCGGAGACCAGCGACAGGAACGGCAGCATGAGCTGGTTGGCGGCGGGCACGGCGGAGTGCGTGTAGATCATGGTCTTGTCGGGGTCGATACCGCAGGCAAGGTAGTCCATGACCATGTTATACACGTTGTCCTGGATGTGCTCGGTGGTGTCGCGGTCGGTGATGACCTGGTAGTCGGCAATGAGCACGTTGGTCTTGGCGCCCATATTCTGCAACTCCACGCGGCCCTTGAGGGTGCCAAAGTAGTGGCCTAGGTGCAGACGGCCGGTGGGGCGGTCGCCGGAAAGCATGGTGAACTTCTCGGGCGTCTTGGCCAGGCCCTCGCGAATGGCGTTGCTCTTTTGCAGCGCGACTTCGTAGCTGTTCTCGTTTGGCATGATTGCTCCTAACGTATGTTCATGGGTCAAGATGATAACGCGTTTATCGAGAGGGGCGGGCGAAAGTGGGCAAGGGGGTGGTAAGGCGAGACATGCGTGGCGGTCGAGGCGCGGTCACGAGCGGCCGACGGTAAGCAGAACAATCTTCTGCAGCAAACCTTAATGCCTGTGGTGGCGCTCTCCCTTACGCTCCTCGGCCGCTTGCTCCTCCTGCTTAAAGGCGGGGTCGTCGGGGGTTATCAGCTCGTCTTCGTGCGTGCGCTTGTTGTAATGGTGGCGTAGCACGGGCTCAAACAGGTGCAGGTGCTTGGCGAAGGCTGCCGAGCCAATGCCAAGGACGGTAAAGATGAGCACGCGCATGGGGACTTCGACCTGGTTGATGGCGGCCGCACCGGCCGAAAGCAGGACACACCAGGCATAGATAAGCAGCACAGCCTGCTTTTGGTTATAGCCCTCTTGAATGAGGCGGTGGTGGATGTGGCCTTTGTCGGCCTGCCCAATGCTAATGTGGGCGCGCTTGCGGCGCACGATGGCGCTAAACGTGTCGATGATGGGCACACCGGCAACGATGAGCGGAATGATAAGCGAGGTGAGCGCGGCGGTGCGGCTCACATTAAGCAGCGAAATGGAACCAAGCGCAAAGCCCAGCAGCAGCGACCCCGAGTCGCCCAGAAAGATGCTCGCGGGGTTGAAGTTATAGCGCAAGAAGGCCAGGCAGGCGCCAAACAACGCGATGGAGAGCGCGGCGGCATCGATGCGGCCCGAGAGAACGGCCATCGAGAACATCGTGAACGATGCGATGCCGCAGATGCCTGTGGCCAGGCCGTCAAGGCCGTCGATGAGGTTGATGATATTGGTGAACGCCACCAGGTAGACCACGGTGATGGGGTAGGCAAGCCAGCCGAGCATGATTTCGCCGGGGGCAAGCGGGTTGAGGATGACGCCGATTTTTAGGCCACCCACGCAGGCGATGAGCGCGGCGAGGACCTGGCCGGCGAGCTTTTGCTTGGGCTTAAGCTGGAAGACGTCGTCGATCGCGCCGGTCGCAAAAATGACGGTAAAAGAAAGCGCTAGCATGGGGTAGCTAATGTGCAGGCGCGGATGCGGGACCAAGACGGGCGGCCAACCCAGATGCCAGGTGCCCATAATCTGAACGATGCAGGCAACGACCAGGCCCAAAAAGACCGCCGTACCTCCCAAGCGCGGGATGGGCTTGGTGTTGATACGGCGTTTTGAAGGATAGTCAACGGCGTCGAGCTTGATTGCCAGACGTTTAACCAGGGGCACCGTGAGGAAGGTCGTGATATATGCCGCGGCTGCCACGCAAAGGAACGGTATGTAGCTCGTGGATGAAGCCATGTATCAAAAACCGCCAAGCGTCGAAGGAAAAGGTCAAAGGATGCCATGCCGCAAAGGGTATAGCTGACCCATGATACTCGACCAAAGGGGGTGCGGGGAATCGCGCCAATCGATAATCACGCGCTTACCAGATATTGGGATGGTGGCGGGGGTTCTGCCGAGTGTCGTTGGGTGTCATACGGGATCTGCGATGGCATTTTTTGGCAAAATCGGCAAAAGAAAACCACCCCCCACGTTACGAAAATGAACCCACCTAAAACAGGTGGGTGCCCTCATCGACCGTTCCAGCGTCCTTAACAACGAAGGATACCTGTACTACGTACGACTGTGTGGGCTCCCTAAATAAACGCGACGGTTCACCCAGTTGCTCCGCGGGGGGCGGAATACCTACATCATAAAGCGGTACTTTATCGATTCCAGTCTTGACATTACAAAAATCGTGTCGGACGATTACGGCGCCTTGGGCTCGAGCCGTCTGCGCGGTTGGTCCTTTTGCGTTTGAGCTGCTGAATCGTTGTTTTGGAGCATGTTTTTATGCCGACGTCGTTGACCGAACTTTTTTCGCCCGCCTGCCATTTGTGTCCGCGGCGTTGCGGTGCGGCGCGCGATGAGGGTGCGCGCGGCGTATGCGGTGCTAACGACACACTCAAGGTGGCCCGTGCGGCGCTTCATATGTGGGAGGAGCCGCCTATCTCGGGCGAGGCCGGTTCGGGCACGATCTTCTTTAGCGGCTGCTCGCTCAAATGCGTCTATTGCCAGAACCACGAGATCTCGACGGGCAATTTTGGGCTTGAGATTATGCCCGAGCGCCTGGTCGAGATTATGTTGGAGCTGCAGGACCAGGGTGCAAACAATATTAACTTGGTGACGGCGACGCACTACGCGCACCTGCTGCCGGCTGCGATTGCCGCGGCACGGGCGCGCGGACTGGTTGTTCCAATCGTCTACAACACAAGCGGTTATGAGCGCGCGAGTGCCGTGGCGGCGTTCGGCGATCTGGTCGATGTGTGGCTAACCGACTTTAAATATGCCGATGCGGGGCTTGCGCAGTCGCTCTCTCATATTCAGGACTACCCGCGTGTGGCCGTGTCGGGTTTGGCGCAAATGGCGCGCGAGATTGAGCGCCGTGGGGGAGAGCTGGTGGACGAGGACGGGCTCATGAAGCGCGGCATGATCGTGCGTCACCTGGTGTTGCCGGGGCATGCGGACGATTCGTGTCGCGTGCTGGACCTGGTGTGGCAGACGGTGGGCGATGTGCCGATCTCGGTCATGAACCAGTACACGCCCAATGCGCTCATGCGCGAGCAGGGCGGCGACTTGGCGCGAGCCGTGACGCGCGAGGAGTACGAGCGGGTGCTCGACCATGCCGACGACCTGGGCTTTACGACGATGTTCTGGCAAGAGGGCGGTGCGGTAGACGAGAGCTTTACCCCAGCGTTCGACACCACTGGCGTCCTCACCAGCGCAAAGTAGCTCTTTTGAGCAGTCTTTTTGGGACGGGGCTATTTTAGCTGCCCCTGCCGTTAATCGTCCAAATCGTTTTCGCTATCTGCCTGGGTAGCTAAAATAGCCCCGTCCCAAAAAGACTGCTCCCGGTGGGGGTCGAGCTACCATCCGAAAAGTAGTCAAAAAAGCCCCGTCCCAAAAAGACTGGGTATTGGGCGTTGACAGTTGGCGAGCCGTAGGTAAAATATCAACTTGTCCTGGGGACGTAGCTCAGTTGGGAGAGCGCTGCCGTCGCATGGCAGAGGCCGAGGGTTCGACTCCCTTCGTCTCCACCCTTGGATTTGATAAGCCGCTGACATTGTGTCGGCGGCTTTTTTTAAAAAGAAAGGGCTGCACTATGGCCGAGCTTGATTCCCAACCATTGTCCGACGAGGAGCGCGCCGAGTTGGAAGAGCTCCGCGCTGAGAAGGCCCGCCGCGAGGCCCAGGAAAAGGCCCGGCGCGAGCGTGAAGAGCTGGCTGCCCTGCGTGCCGAGCATGCGAAGGCCGAGGAGGCTGCCGCGAGCGCCGCATCCGAGCGCAAGCCCGCGCCCGCGCCCAGGCCCGCCGCTGCGAAGCCTGCGCCCGCTGCACCCAAGCCTCAGCCTAAGAAAGCCGCCCGCCCCAAGCCCGCCGAGCCCAAGCCGAGCCGTGACGAGATGACGTTTGCCCAGCGCATGGTCACTTCCAAGGAGCCCACGGCCGAGGGCGAGATCCCCGGTATGGCCCCGGCTCAAAAGATCATCATCGCGCTCGCCTTGGTCGCGTTTGTCGTCTTTATGGGCTACACGATCATGACCAGCATGGGCCTGCTCTAACCGATTTGCATCGGGCGTCATGTCCGCATGCTCTGCTCTCGTCCAACCCTCAACCTCTGCACAACGCATCCGAAAGGTCGCCCCATGGCTTTGACCGACATCTCGCATCCCACCGACATCGCAATGCTCACCGATCTGTACGAGCTCACTATGGCCCAGGGCCTGTGGGAGAGCGGCAAGGCCAATGAGCAGGGCTGTTTTACCGCGTTTTACCGTGACCATCCGTTTGGCAGCGCCTACGCCGTCATGTGCGGCACCGCCGAGCTGCCCGAGCTGGTCGAAAACCTTCGCTTTACGCCCGAGGATATCGACTACCTCGCCTCGCTCCAGGCCCCGGCCGGCGGCGCGATGTTCAAGCCTGAATTCCTCGACTACCTGCGCGATTTTCGTGCGCATGTAAACATCGACGCCGTCCCCGAGGGCGAGCTCGTCTTTCCGCGCGAGCCCATGGTGCGCGTCACCGGCCCCGCGCTGGAGTGTCAGCTGCTCGAGACGGCGCTGCTCAACATCGTCGGCTTCCAGACGCTTGTCGCCACCAAGACGGCGCGCGTGGTGCTGGCGGCGGACGGCCGTCCCGTGGCCGAGTTTGGCCTTCGCCGCGCCCAGGGTCCCGATGGCGGTCTGGCCGTCGCGCGTGCGAGCTACGTTGCCGGCTGTTCCTCTACGTCCAATGTGCTCGCCGGTCGCCGCTACGGTATTCCCGTCTTTGGCACGCATGCGCACAGCTGGGTGATGAGCTTCGATTCCGAGCTCGAGGCCTTCCGTGCCTTTGCCAAGTCGAGCCCTAAGAACTGCACGCTGCTCATTGACACTTATGATGTGCGCGAGGGCTGCGAGCATGCCATTACGGTTGCCAAGGAGATGGAGGCGGTGGGCGAGCGTCTGTCGGCCATTCGCATCGACTCAGGCGACCTGGCCAAACTCTCCAAGTATGTCCGCGGCCGTTTTGATGCCGAGGGCTTGCCCTATGTGGGGATCTCGGTTTCCAACGATCTGGATGAATACACGATTCAGTCGCTGCTCGACCAGGGCGCGCCCATCGATAGCTTTGGCGTGGGCACTAAGCTCGCGACCTGCTACGACCAACCAGCACTGGGCGGCGTGTATAAGCTTTCCGCCCGCCGTGCGAGCGAGACGGACCCGTGGACGCCGGTGGTCAAGCTCTCCGAGCAGCCCTACAAGCGCACGATTCCGGGCGTGCAGCGCGTGCGCCGCTATTACGACGGCTTTGGCGGCCCGGTCTGCGACATGATCTATGACGAGGACCATCTGGCGGGGGAGGGCGCCGCGCGCGGCAATACCCTCGTGGCCGTGAACGATGCCGCTCTAGTGACCGACGTGTCCGAGCTTGAGTATCGCGAGCTGCTGGCGCCGATCGTGCGAGACGGTAGTGCTGTTGCCCCGCGCGAGAGCATCGAGGCCGCACGCGAGCGTTGCGCTTGGGCGCTGGACCATCTGGATCCGGTCTACAAGCGCTTCCTGTACCCGCAGACCTATGTGGTGGGCATGGAGCAGGGCCTGGCGCAGGTGCGTGACGAGCTCGTGCGCAAGAACATGGCCGCGGCTTCTGCCTTCCCCTGGGCTCGCTAATTTTGTTGGGTGTAGGGTGGAATTACGTTCCCTCGGCCGTCAGCTCGCCCGAACCCTCAACAGTTGATTGGTTTGACGTATGACGACTTCTTATAAAACGATGGTGGTAAAGATCGGTTCGTCCACGGTGGTGGGCGCCGATGGCAAGGTCAACCGCGCCTTTATCGGCGGGCTTGCCGATCAGGCTGCTGCCCTGCGCAAGCTCGGCTGGCGTCTGGTCGTGGTGAGTTCGGGCGCCATTGCCTGTGGCTATCCCGTGCTGGGCTTTGACCGCAAGCCGGTCGGTGACCTGCCGAGCCTGCAGGCCTGCGCCTCGGCCGGTCAGTGCATCATCTCGTCGGCCTACGACGAGGAGTTCCATGCGCGCGACCTGCTCACCTCGCTCGTGCTGCTCACGCGTCACGACACGGCCCGTCGCACGTCCTATCTGCACGCGCGCGACGCGCTGCTGCGTCTGGTGGAACTGGGCGTGGTGCCGGTCGTCAACGAGAACGACACCGTTACCGTCGACGAGATCAAGTTTGGCGACAACGACACGCTGGCGGCGCTTGTGGGCTGCTTGGTTTCTGCCGACCTGTGCGTGACGCTCTCGGACATCGATGGCCTCTATACCGCCAATCCGCACGAGGACCCCACGGCCGAGTTCGTCCCGGTCGTGCATAAGATCGATGCCAAGATTATCGCCTCGGCGGGCGATTCTTCCACATCGGTTGGCACAGGCGGCATGATTACCAAGATCCGCGCGAGCCGCATCCTGATGACGGCGGGCATTCAGAGCGTGATTTGCTCGGGCGAGGAGCCCGATGCGCTCGTGCGCCTTGCCCGCGGCGAGAGCGTGGGTACGCTGTTCGATCCGCCGGCGGAGCGCCTGGACATTGCGCCCCGCAAGCTGTGGATTGCACTGGGCGACAAGGCGCATGGCTCGGTGACGGTCGATGACGGCGCCGCGAAAGCGCTGGTCAGCCGCGGTTCTTCCCTGCTTGCAGTGGGTATTCGCGAGGTCGATGGCACGTTTGCCGAGGGCGATGTGCTCGACGTGTGCGATCCGAGCGGTATGGTCGTCGCCCGCGGTATCGCCGAGGCCGATTCGGACGTGCTGGAGCTTGCAGCCGGACGCCGCCAGGACCAGATTGCCGGCAACCGCTTGCTGGCAGACTTGGCCGAGAAGCCCGCGATCCACCGAGACAACTTGATCGTCTTTGCATAAAGAAAGACAGCGCTGCGGATCGTTTCCTGCAGCGCTGTCTTTCTCGTGCCGGCACTTGGGGACGTTCCTTTTGCGCCGGCAGGTGGGGACACTCCTTTGCTAGAAGATTCGACGCAGGTCTCCGCGGTTGAGGGCCTCGTCGAAGAGGTGCTTGAATACCACGCTGCCGTGCAGGCCGTCGTGCTCGAACTCGTTCGTCACCCAGGCGTGTGAGTTGCCCACGCGGCTGAGCGTGTCGAGCTGCAGGCCCGAATCCACGTACATGTCGTCGAAATACACCGCGGCTTGGAGCGGCACCTCGTTGCAGGCCAGGCGCTGCGGGTCGTAAATCTTGTCCCAGCTGGTGTCTTCCATCAGCAGGTCCATGGCGGGCTTGAAGGGCTTGAGCTCGGGCATCTGCTCAAACATCCACGGGAACATGGCCTCGCCGGTAAACATGAGTGGGCGCGCGAGGGTGTCGAACTCGGCACGATGGGCCTTTTCCTCGGCGGCTGCCCAGCCAATGGGCATCGTGTCGCCATCGGCGTAGATGAATTCCTGCAGCGTCCAGTACAGCGGATTCGTGCGCGTGTTGGTGCGCTCGAAGGCGCGCATCAAAAAGCTGTCGGATACCGAGGAGCCGCAGTTCAGCGTACCGTCGCCATTAACAAACGCGTGGTCGATAATCCAGTGCATGCGCTCAAAGCTCGGCTTCATGCCAAAGTCGCTGCCCATGAGCTGCAGGCGCTCGACCGTCATCGGCGAGCCGTCGGGCAGCGCGGGCTTTTGATCCTCAAGGGCATCTGCCAGGGCCGCCACGCGCTCGACGTCGGTGGGGTAGCGGTCGTAATACTGCTGAGTCTTGGCCGCCATACGCGGGAAGGTGTGCGCGTAGACCTCGCTGGCACTCGCCGGTACGTGCGGAATGCCGCCGCAGGTAAAGCTCGCCGCCACGCCCTCGGGGAAGAGCGACAGATAGCTCAACGTCAAAAAGCCGCCGTAGCTCTGGCCGAGTGTGACCCAGGGCTTGCCGCCAAAGCCCACCAGGCGCAGGTACTCAAAGTCGCGCACGATGGAGCTGGCGAGGTGGCGCTTGAGGAAGTCTGCCTGCGAGCGGGCCGCATCGGAGCCTGCCGCCTCGGCGCGCTCGCCCAGTGCGGCAATCGTGCGCCCGTCTACACAGCTGCTGCGCCCGGTACCGCGCTGGTCGGGCAGGACGACGCGGAAGTGCTTGACGGCCTCCTCGATCCAGCCGTCGCTTGTGGGCGACAGCGGACGCGGGCTCTCACCGCCGGGGCCGCCCTGCAAAAAGAGGAGGAGTGGCAGGTCGTCGTTGATACGGTCGGGAGCGCAAACCACGCGGTAGAAAAGCTTGATGCTCTCGGGTGCGCCGGCGATGGGCGCCGGCATGGCGCCGCGGCGCATGGTGCTGCCGAAGGCCAAAAGCATTGGCTCCAGGCCGCGCCAATCCAAGGGGACGTCGATGCTGTGGTCCTCGACATAGAGGCCGGGGACGTGGTACGAAGTGATGAGGGCCATGCGGTACTTCCGTTCGTTGCGGTGTTTCGGGTTGACCAATTCTACCGCCATGCGCGAGGGCATGCACAAATCGGCTACCATGGTTGGCAAACTTCTAAGAGAAAGGGCCGTCCATGTCGGTCGATATAGCCACGTATGTCCACGATCTTGCCGTTGCCGCCAAGGCAGCGTCGGCCTCGCTTGCCACGGCGAGCGACGAGCAGCGCCAGGAGGCCGTGCGCGCCATGGCCGCAGCGCTGCGCGATGGCGTCGATTCCATCGTCGCCGCCAACGAGCTCGATATGTCCGCTGCGCGCGATGCGGGGACCTCGGCGGGGCTCCTCGACCGTCTGCTGCTGACGCCCGAGCGCGTCGAGGGCATGGCCGCCGGCCTGGAGAAGCTCGCTGAGCTGCCCGATCCTGTCGGCCGCGTGCTCGACCACCGCGTACTTGCAAGTGGTGTGGACCTCACCCGCGTGAGCGTGCCGCTGGGCCTGGTCGCCATGGTCTATGAGGCGCGTCCCAACGTGACGGCCGATGCCGCGGGCATCTGCATCCGCACCGGCAACGCCTGCATTCTGCGCGGCGGTTCGCTGGCCTATCACTCGTGCGCCATGATTGCCGAACTGCTGGCCGATGCGCTCGAGGCCAAGGGTTTCCCGCGCGAGGCTATCTCGATGATCGAGTCCACCGATCGCGAGGCCACCGGCGAGCTCATGAAGCTTCGCGGCATCGTCGACGTGCTTATTCCGCGTGGCGGCGCGGGCCTGATCCAGCGCTGCGTGCGCGAGTCGCTTGTGCCGGTTATCGAGACGGGCACGGGAAACTGCCACATCTACGTGCATGAGTCGGCCGACTTTGATAAAGCGCTCAACATTATCGTCAATGCTAAGACCCAGCGCGTGGGTGTGTGCAACGCCGCCGAGTCGCTGCTTGTGGACCGCGTCGTGGCAGATTCGTTTTTGCCGGCGGTCGTGGCCGTGCTGCACGACCACGGCGTGCTGATTCACGGCGACGGGGCCGCGTGTGCCGCATGCGCCGCCGCCGGTCTTGCCGAGGGCGACGACTACGTGGCCGCGACCGAGGAGGACTGGGGCCGCGAGTACCTGGCGCTCGAGATGAGCGTAAAGGTCGTGGCGAACGAGGACGAGGCCATCGCGCACATCAACCGCTATGGCACTATGCATTCCGAGGCCATCATCGCCGAGGACGCGGACGCCTGCGAGCGCTTTTTGGATGAGATCGATGCCTCGGCCGTGTATGCCAACGCCAGCACGCGCTTTACCGACGGCGGCGAGTTTGGCCTGGGCGCCGAGATCGGCATTTCGACCCAAAAGCTCCACGCCCGCGGCCCCTTTGCCGCCGAGGCCCTCACCACCTACAAATACAAGCTCCGCGGCACCGGCCAGGTCCGCCCCTAAACCTACCAAAAAGGGACAGGTTTATTTTGGCAGGTTTTATCTGCGGTTTTGCCGGGCGACGCGTTCGCCCGGCTTTTTTCTCCGTATGCCTTTTCTGCCTTTCGGCTTGAGCCGCGGCGATATACGATAGTGACACCGTGTCCTAGCACCGACTCACCTGGAGGTATTGCCATGTCCCAGACGCTTTCCGCCGGAATCACCCGCGACCGTGCGTTCGAATTGCTCAACGAGCACAACAAGGACCCGTTCCACATCACCCACGGCGAAACGGTCGAGGGCACCATGCGCTACTTTGCGCGCGAGTTCGACCCCGAGAACGAGGAGTTTTGGGGCATCGTCGGACTGCTGCACGACTTGGATTGGGAGGAGCATGAGGACGACCCCGTGAACCACACCATCTATGCGGCCGAGATCCTCAAGGGCGAGGGTGCATCGCCCGAGCTCATCCGCGCCATCCAGACGCATACCTCGGACTTCAACACCTCGCTGCCCAAGCCCGAGCTGCAGATGGAAAAGATCCTGTTTGCCTGCGACGAACTTACCGGCCTGATTGGGGCTGCCGTGATCATGCGTCCGAGCAAGAGCGTCATGGACTTTACGACCAAGTCGCTCAAGAAGAAGTTCAAGGACAAGCGCTTTGCCGCCGGCTGCTCGCGCGACGTGATTACGCAGGGCGCCGAGATGCTGGGCTGGGAGCTCCCCGAGCTTTTCGACCGCACCATCGCGGCCATGCAGTCCTTCGCGCCCGACCGCGACACCTTCCAGGCCTAACCTGCCAAAAAGGGACAGGTTTATTTTGGTAGGTTTTATCTGGGAAGACGCTTCCGTTGGACGTTATTCAGCGGAAGCGTTTTCTGTTTGACCTGGTGACGTTGGCGAATGGCGGCGCCTCGCGGCAGGTGGCTGCGCTTCGCCGTACCCGTAACTCGGCAAACGCGACGTTAGGACGCGTTCTTAATAATCCATGTTCCGAGTCCGGTCAACAGCTGAACCTGCTTAACGGTTAGCCCTTGTTTTCGAAGCGCGAGAATCGCCTCATTGCGAAGTGGCTTGGAGACGGATTTGAGTTCCGTCGGAGCGCATCCTGCGACACTCTGCACGATTGCCGTGCCAAATGAATATGGTTTCCCATAAGGCACCAAGCGATAAGCTCGATATTGTGTTTGGGGAGGATTGCATCGAGGATCTGAAGCATAGCGATTCGGTCCTCGGCATCGTCAAACAGCAATTGCCCTCCGTTTCCACGCAACGTGACGTGGAAATAACCGGTTGGTGACTTTGAACGAGGTTTTCTCGGCATGGCCCCTCCTTTAGCTTGGATGGGCTGAAGATACCTCATTCGGAGGCTTCGGTTGTCGAGATTCAGTTTACCGACTATAGCTGCTACCTGCCGAAATGTTATTGCGTTTTCAAATTGATGCTTTTTAATGGTAATTGAGCAAGACGGGTGCGCTTGTTGCGGATAAGGGCGTTGGTTGCGTCGATCTGGACGGCCCTCGCGTGATGTCATCACAAATGGGCTTCACGCATTTTCGCGGCGATAGAAAAATGGCCGGGGCTTACAAACAAAACGGAGCACCCGACCATTTACCAATTGTTTGTTGACGTTTCCCCAGATAAAACCTGCCAAAATAAACCTGTCCCTTTTTGGCAGGTTAGTTGAGGGCGGCTTGGGCTAGGCGGGCTTCGGCGTCTTCCTCGGTGACGCCCAAGGCCACGGCAATCTCCTCGATGGAGCGGCGCTTGGCTTCCTTGAGTACGCGCATGTAGTAGGAGCTGGGTTTTTTATCTGCTTCCTCGGCCTGGCGAATACGGTGCATCATTGTTTTTGCCACGCGGACCGTCTCGGGCGCACCCAGCTTGAGCTGCTGCTTAAAGTGCGTCTCCTCGAGCGAGCTGTTGCGCTCGGTAAAGGTGTCGCACTCCAGCTCGTCGTAATGGCTTAGTAGGTGCTCGGCATCTTGCTGGGAGATGGCGGCATGCAGACGGTCGGCCTGCGCCACGGGGTACATGAGGATCGTCTGCGCATGTCCCTGCTTGGTCTCGAGCAACAGCATGGGCTGCGGTGTGTCTTCCCTAAAACCGACGACGGTGCAGACTCCCTGACCCGGATGAATGACGTGTTGACCGATTGAGAACATGCTACCTCCAACTTATACGAATTTACGTATGTCTAGAATACCACGCTGACGTGCGCAAACCCTTACTTTATGCAGGAAAAGCACACAAATCCGATAGGTAAGAGTATTCGATATTCTGAGCTGCCCATGCAGATGTTTATGCATTTTCGGCGGGTGCACAACCAGCAGGCAGACCGCCATCTTTGAATGGCCTTGCGACAACTGTGGTCAATTATGTGCATATGCAATATCGATTGACTTTACCCTGCGACAGTAGTTACCGCTTGTGTTAGAGTGCTGCAAACTCTGGCTTTTGCCCTACGAGTGACCAAGAGCTCGGGGGCTTTAACACAAGGAGGATCTATGCCCGAGAAGATTGAAGAGCTGGTACGCGCTGCGCTTGCTGCGGCCCAGGAGGCCGGCGACCTTTCCGCATTTGAACTTGACGATTGCGCTATCGAGCGACCGGCTGACACTTCTCATGGCGAGTGGACCTCCACCATGGCCCTGAAGTCCGCCAAGCTGGCTCACTGCGCCCCGCGCAAGATCGCCGAGGCCGTCGTTGCCCATATGCCCGAGGATCCCGCGATCGAGAAGGTCGAGATCGCCGGCCCTGGCTTCATCAACTTCTACCTCTCCGTCGCCGTCAAGAACGCCATCTTCGACGAGGCTCGCGAGAAGGGCATGGACTTCGCTAAGTCCAACGTCGGCGGCGGCCTGAAGACCCAGGTCGAGTTTGTCTCCGCCAACCCCGTCGGCCCCATGCATATTGGCCATGGCCGTTGGGCCGCTCTGGGCGACTCCCTCTGCCGTGTTATGGACCATGCCGGTTACGATATCCAGCGTGAGTTCTATATCAACGATCACGGCTCTCAGATGAACACCTTCGGCAACTCCATCAGCACGCGCTATATGCAGCTTGCCGACATCATCGCCAAGCAGGGCGTGGATATCGACGAGGCTCACAAGCTGCTGATTGCCGACCGCGATGCCTTTGTTGCCGACGAGAACGACGAGCATCCCGAGACCCATCCGTATCAGGACAACTTTGCCGAGACTCTGGGCAAGGACTCCTACGGCGGCGACTACATCATCGACGAGGCCGCCGAGTTCTGGCGCACCGACGGTGACAAGTGGGTCGACGCCGATCCGCAGGAGCGTATGGAGAGCTTCCGCGAGCGCGGCTACGTAAAGATGGTCGACAACATGCGCGACCTTTGCCACGCCGTCAACTGCGACTTCGATCGTTGGTTCTCCGAGCGCTCGCTGTACGTGAAGGACACCGAGGGCGAGACCGCCGGCACCTCCGCCGTCGACCGCGCTTTTGAGAAGCTCGACAAGATGGGCTACCTCTACACCAAGGACGGAGCCCTGTGGTTCCGCTCCACCGACCTGGGTGACGACAAGGACCGCGTCCTGATCAAGTCCGACGGCGAGTACACCTACTTCGCCTCCGACGTTGCCTATCACTGGGACAAGTTCCAGCGCGTCGACCACGTCATCGACATCTGGGGCGCCGACCACCATGGCTACATCGACCGCGTCCGCTGTGTCTGCGACGCTCTTGGCTATCCCGGCAAGTTCGAGGTTCTGCTGGGCCAGCTCGTCAACCTGCTGCGCAACGGCAAGCCCGTCCGTATGTCCAAGCGCAAGGGCACCATGGTGACCCTGCAGGAGCTCGTCGACGAGGTCGGCTCCGACGCCGCCCGTTACACGCTCATCTCCAAGAGCTCCAACCAGATGGTCGACTTCGACATCGAGGCCGTTAAGAAGCGCGATAACTCCAATCCGGTCTACTACGTGCAGTACGCTCACGCTCGTGTGTGCTCCATTCTGCGCCGTGCCGCTGACGTTACGCCCGAGCAGGCTGACGAGATGGGCATGAAGGCCGTCGCCGCCAAGGCCATCGGCGAGAACGTCGACTACTCGCTGCTGACCGACCCCACCGAGCTTGCCCTTTCGCGTAAGCTCAACGAGCTCACCGACCTCATCGCCAGCTGCGCTCGCGACCGCGCCCCGTTCCGTCTGACGCACTTTGCCGAGGAGCTCGCCGGCGACTTCCACAGCTTCTACGCTGCCTGCCAGGTGCTTCCGAGCGAGGGCCGTCCCGTCGACCCCGAGCTTTCGCGCGCCCGTCTGGCCGCTTGCGACGCCGTCCGCGTGACGCTCGCCCTGGTGCTCACTCTGGTTGGCGTTTCTGCACCCGAGCAGATGTAATCTACGGGTCGTTTGACCGTGTAGGTTTGGCTTTGCTGAGCCCTATAAGCCCGATCTCCATGCGGAGGTCGGGCTTTTTGCGTTTGGCGGGGCTTTTTGGCGTGTTGGAAAATGCTACAAAAACGCAACTATACCGGTTTACGGGGCTGAATCGCTGCCTGGCGACCATAGCAACAGCAGCGAAAAAAAATCGCAGGTAGACGGCTTGCCGAATATTAAAAATGCAGGGTATGGTTGGCTTACGCCGTTCTTGCACCGTAATCCGCGATCGTTTTGAAAACGACCCCTTGGGGACGGAGGAAAACGGATCATTTTTGTCCGGTGGGAGAGCGGTGCGAAACCGTCCGCCACGAAACGGGCTTATCTACTACGTTTAGTCGCATACCCCGAACCATGCCGAAAAGTACGATATTAAAACCGCAGGTAGCGGGCTTGCGATTTTAGGAAGATCGAGGGGATGGTCAGGGGCGCGGGTCAAACGTAGTAGATAGGCGCTTTTCGTGGCGCGGCTATTCCGGATGCCACGGCTTCACTCCTCTGGTGAGACAGAGGAAGCGCTTTTGAGGGAGAGTGTCCCTTTTGACCAGTTGTATAAGAACGTCTAATGACTAAGTTGCAGGTGGTGGCGGTTGTGTTACACTAACGCTGCGTATTTGACGCAATCATCTCGATACAGATCAATGATGTCCGTTGTGTTTTGAACGGAGCTAGACTGTTTAGCCGCCCTGAAGGTTTATGCAGGGAGCATGTGATCACAGGGCTTTAAAAGAAAGTTGAGCAAACACTGTGTCTGATCAACAGCAAGAAAATGAAATAAGCACGGTCCAAGCCACTCCCACTGCACCGGTTGCGTTGGACCAGATCGCGAAACCCGTACCGTCGCAGGCGTCGGTCCCCGAGACACACCAGAACGCTGCCTCGGCTTCGAGTGAGAACCCTGTTCCCGTCGCGCCTGCTACCGGGGAGGAGGCTGCGCCCGTGAAGCCCAAGCGCACGCGTCGTGTGGCCAAGCCCGCTGCGGATGGCGATGAGGCTGCAAAGCCCAAACGCCGCACCACGCGCACGACGCGTGCCAAGCGTCCGGTTTCCGCCGAGGTTTCGGCGCCGCTTTCAGATGAGGTTGCGCAGGCCCGCGCGCTTGCGCAGATCAGCGAAGCCCAGGTTGTTCGTGCTCGCCGTCGTGCCGCCGAGCGCGATGCCACGGCTCTGACCGAACTCGCGGCTCCGTCCGCCCCCGAGGCGCCTTCGGCTCCGGCTCCCGAGCAGGTAGCAGAAAAGCCGGCTCCGCGCACGCGCCGTCGCACGGCGGCCAAGGTCCAGCAGGCTGCCGAGCAGGCTTCGTCCGATGCCGCCGAGACCCCGGTTCGCTCTGCGGCGGAGGAGGACGCTTCCTCTGCTGAGTCTGTCGTGTCTGCCGAGGCCGGCGGTGCATTTGTCGTCGATCCTGCTTTGCGCCCGCATCGCCGCGGCCGCAAGCCCAAGGCATTTGTCGAGGCGGAGAAGGCGGCCGCTGCCGCGGCTTCTGTCCAAGATGCCCCGGCGTTTGTCGAGCCTACAGCGGCTGTCGTGGTTTCGGCCGAGGGCGCTGATGTTCCTGAGGTCGCTGTTTCTGCCGCTGCCGAGTCTGCCGACGTTCGTCCCGGGCGCAGCCGTCACACCGCAGCCAAACGCCCAGCTAAGGCGGAGGCGAAGTCCGGCGCCGAATCTGCGGCAGCTGAGTCTACCGAGGCGAGTGTCGACACGACTCCCGAGACGGAGGGCGCAGATCGGTCGGCAGGCGAGAAGCCCAAGCGAACGCGCAAGAAATCTTCCAAGACCAAGTCTGCCGAACAGCAGGGGGATGCTGAGCAACAGCCCGAGTCCGACGCTAAGTCGGACGGCGAGACCCCGGCGACCGCCGATGCGCCCACGACGCCTGCCGTCGAGAGCGCTGAGGCCGAAGAGGGTTCCCGCCCCAACCGCCGTCAGCACAAGCGTAACGATGAGCGCAGCGAGCGCAAGGATGATCGTAACAACGACCGCCGCAGCCGTCAGCGCGACCGCAAACAGCGCAACAAGGAGCGCAACGCAGCTCCGACCGAGCCAACGCTTTCGCGCGAGGAGCTCGCGGCCATGAAGGTCGCCGAGCTGCGCGAGAAGGCCAAGGAGTTCGAGATCGAGACGACCGGCAAGAAGAAGGCCGAGCTCGTCGAAGAGATCTACACCACAGCCGCGAAGGCCGAGGGCTTCCGCGATATTAAGGGCATCCTGCAGATTCGCCCGGACAGCTCCGGCATCATCCATGCCCACGGCTACATGAAGTCCAATGACGACGCCTTCGTGCCCGCCTACCTCATCCGCTCCGCGCGTCTGCGCACGGGCGACGTGATCGAGGGTTCGCTTCGCCCCTCGCGCGGCGGCGACAAGCGTGCCGGTCTCGCCAAAATCACGACCGTCAACGGTCTTGATCCTGAGCAGGCCCGTAACCGCCCCAAGTTCGGCGATCTCACGCCGGTCTACCCCAATGAGCCGCTGCGCATGGAGCATGGCAAGGATTCCATTACCGGTCGCGCCATCGATATCGTGTCGCCGATCGGCAAGGGCCAGCGTGGCCTGATCGTGTCACCGCCCAAGGCCGGTAAGACCACGATTCTCAAGAAGATCTGCCAGTCTATCTCGATCAACAATCCCGAGGTGCACCTCATCTGCCTGCTCGTCGACGAGCGCCCCGAAGAGGTCACCGATATGCAGCGCTCCATTGAGGGCGAGGTCGTGGCCTCCACCTTCGATATGCCCGCCGACAACCATACCCGCGTGGCCGAGCTCGTCATCGAGCGCGCCAAGCGCATCGTGGAGTTGGGCGGCGACGTCGTGGTGGTTCTCGACTCCATCACGCGTCTTGCCCGTGCGTACAACCTGGCGGCGCCCGCCTCGGGCCGCATCCTTTCGGGCGGCGTCGATTCGGCGGCCCTGTATCCGCCCAAGCGCTTCCTGGGTGCTGCCCGCAATATCGAAAACGGCGGCTCACTCACCATCCTTGCTTCCGCCCTTATCGATACCGGCTCCAAGATGGACGAGGTCATCTTTGAGGAGTTCAAGGGCACCGGCAACATGGAGCTCAAGCTCGATCGCGATCTGGCCGACCGCCGCATCTTCCCGGCCATCGACCCCGTTGCCTCGGGCACGCGCAACGAGGACCTGTTGGTCGACGAGCAAATGCGTCCGTTTGTCTTTGGCCTGCGCCGCATCCTCGCCGGCATGAACAATACCGAGCGCGCGGCAGCGTCGTTTATCAAGGGCCTTAAGGGCACTAATACCAACCAGGAATTTTTGGTGCGTTCGGCCAAAAAGCACAGCGATTACGAGCAGATGTTCTAGTCCGTCCGCTGCACGCGACAGCAACCATAGACATGCCAGAAGGGCCGGGGTTTAGATCCTGGCCCTTTTCGTATAGCCGCTCGCCAACGATTATTGACCTCACGACCGGCAAGCAGCGATTTTCCCGTTTCAATTCCGCTTCGTCGCTTGCAATCCCCAAGGGGGTTTCGCATAATAGCAGTTAAGCTTCGCGACGGAAAACGCAGATGAAACGAACCTTATACCGTTGCTTTGGGGCTCAGGCCCCGCTTCATCTTCTCTCGCGCAGCCAACTGAATGATGCGATTTGGGTGCTGGAAGATGGGGAGAGCTCATGGCTTCTTCTGATGCAACACAACGAGCAGTCCTTGCCGGACTTTCCTGCGGGATCGGCCTTGCCGCACCCGTGGTCGTGTATGCCGCTACACTGCCGTTTTCGTCAATCAACGAGACGGTCGTCGCGGGTGCTGTTCCCTTTGCCGTGGGCGCGGTGGCCGGCGTGGGTATCTATGCCGCCTCGCTGGGTATCTCTGAGTATCGTGCGGAGCACGATGGCCGCCTGTTTGAGCCCGATGCCGTGGGCGGCGCCGCTCAGTTTAGTCGGACCTACAACGAGTTCAAGACCGCCTCGATTCCCGCTCAGCACGAGGAAGCCGCTCCCCGGGCTGCTTCTCCTGTCACTTTGGACGAGCAGGGTCAATCCTCTTCGCTTCTCTCCGGTCTGACCGGCGCGTTTCAGCGCCGTCATGCCGATGATGGCGTTCCGACCATCGCCCGTGCCGCCAACGCCATGGACGAGGCCGATGCCTGGGCTATGATCGATAGCATGCTCGACGACGATTCGCCGGTTAGCTGCGATCCCGCTCGCTCGCGCGATATCTACCAGGTCGCAATTGACGAGCTCACAAACGGTGAAAAGACTGGCTCCTATAACCGCGACGACATCGCTGCTGCCGCACGTGCCGTCTCGGGCTCTCATGCCGCCCCTGCGGGCAGCACCGCCGCTTTCGTGGCGCTTGTGGCCAACGCTGCCAACAATGCCGCCTATAACGGTGCTTCTTCGGCTGCGTACGCCTCTGCCGCGGCGGCCGCTTCGACCGGCCAGCAGGGCGCAGCTCAGCCGGCTCCTGTCGCCGACCCCTTTGCCGATGAGCCGCTGGTTGTCGACGAGGAGACCATCGCCGCTCGTCGTGCTGCCGAAAGCTCGCTTTGGGGCGCTTCGGCCCAAATGCAGGCCGCGGAGGCGGTGCCGTACAACACCAAGCTCGCCAGCATGCCCATCATTTCCGATGCCAAGGGTGTGGATCTCACCGATTTGGACGAGCCCGCCGCCATCACTGCCTCTATCGATGCCCAGAATCGCGTGGATACCGACAGTCTCCCCGATGCCTCCCTCGAGGAAGATATCCCCATGGCCGATTATTCGGGCCACGAGAACATGTGGGCCGCCGCCATGGCGATCATGGCCGAGGTCGCCGAGCCCGCCCCCGCGCCGATGCCCACGCCTGCAGCCTCACCTGTCTCGGTTGCTCCCGTCTATGTCGGCCGCCACAGCTCCGTGTTTCCCGAGGATACCGCGCGTATCTCGCGCGAGGGTATCGAGCGCGCCGAGGCTATCGCCGCCGGCGTTATGGAAAACCGTCGCCATGAGCGCGTCAATCAGATCCTTGAGGAAGAGATCGAGCGCCTGCAGTCCTCTACCGCCAAGCGTACGGGCCGTGCCTATTTGAGTGTTATCGAGGGCGGTACCGCCAGTTTTACGCCGCTTCGTGCCGAGGCCTAGTTCTGCATGATTAAGATCGATCGTAAGTGGGCGGTTGCGGCCTGCGTCATGGTGTTGCTGATCTGGGGCAATTCACTGGTTCCCGGCACGGGGTCCGGCTCACTGAGCTTGGCGATCATGGAGGACGTCCGCGGGTTTTTGCATAGCTTGAGCCTGCCGTATGAATGGGTAACCAACTTTGTCGTCCGCAAGTGCGCACACTTTACCGAGTATATGGTGCTCGGTGTTTTGGTGACACATGCCTTTGATATCGAGGGTCGACGCACTTTTGACAGACTGCTTCCCACGGTGGTTTTTCTGTTGCTGGTCCCCTCAATCGACGAGACGATTCAGTTATTTGTGCCGGGGCGCGCCGGCATGATTACCGACGTGATGATTGACTGCTGCGGAGCGGCTACCGGCGTCGTGCTCCGATATCTCCTCCGATCGCTTGTATGCACCAAAAAGGCCGCCTAGGACGTTTTGCTTGGTCCTAGACGGCCTTGTGCGTTTGGGGGCCCTGCAGGGCGCGATAGCGTTGTCTGCGCGTTATACGAGCCCGGTAATACCGTGTGTCGTTGGTGCACCCTTTACTGGAGCGCCTGTGCGCCAAGGGCCAGACAGCCCATGATGCCCTGCTTACCATCGAGGCTGTTGTTGACAATGTAGGTATCGATGTCATTGACCTCGGGCGTGACGATATAGCCGTTGAGCATCTCGGCGCACTTTTTGCGGGCGAGCGGCACGATGGGGGTGTGGTCGGCTACGCCGCCGCCGATGATGATCTTTTGCGGCGCATAGCACAGCGTGTAGGTCATGAGTGCCTGTGCCAGGTAGCCTGCGAGCAGGTCCATGGCCTCCGGGTCATCGGCCATGTCTCCGGCGCTTTTGCCATCCCAGCGCTTTTTAATGCCGGGGCCTGCGATGAGGCCCTCGAGGCAGTTGTCGTGGAAGGGGCAGCCGCTGTGCTCGCCGATGGTGTCGCGCGGATCGCGCGTGACCAGGATATGGCCGGCCTCGGGATGCATCATGCCGTGCACGAGCTGGCCGCCCGAGAGCACGCCGGCGCCCACACCGGTGCCGATGGTCAGATACACCACGTCGGTGAGGCCCTGGGCGCAGCCAAAGGTGACCTCGCCCAGGCAGGCGACGTTGACGTCGGTGTCGTAGCCACAGGGAATATTGAGCTCGTTTTGGATGGTGCCCAGCAGGTCAAAGTAGCGCCATGCCGTCTTGGGCGTCTCCAAGATCTTGCCGTATTGGGGCGAGGCAGGGTTGACTGCGGTGGGGCCAAAGGCGCCGATGCCCAGCGCGGCGATGCCCTTGTTTGCAAACCATGCGTTGACGGCCTCAACGGTCTCCTGCGGGGTCGTGGTTGCGATCTGCTCACGCTCCAGGACCGTACCGTCTGCATAGCCCGTGGCACAGACCATCTTGGTGCCGCCGGCCTCGAGCGCTCCGATAAGCTGCTGCTCTGCCATAGTATTCCTCCCGCTGGGACGAGTTGTTCCGTGACTAAAGTATAGCGCTTTAAACAAATTAAGAAAGCGCTATAAAAAGAAGCCCTACAACGCGCGTGCGGTGCGGGGCTTCTTTGGGTGCTTTAGTTGCCGGGCCGTCCTTACCCGCGCGGCTTGATTTTATCGCGTAGCGACTTGAGGTTCTCCAGTGCCGCGTTAATCGTCTCGTCTCGCTTGGCAAAGTGGAGGCGAATCAGATGGTTGACGGGCTCACGGAAGAAGCTCGAGCCGGGCACGGCGCCCACGCCCACCTTAGACGCGAGGTCCTCGCAGAAGTCGAGGTCGCTGTCATAGCCAAACTCAGAGATGTCCATCATGACGTAGTAGGCGCCCTGCGGCACGTTATGCTCAAGACCGATGCTATCGAGCCCCTGGCAGAACAGATCGCGCTTGGCTGTGTAGAGATCGAGGACCTCCTGGTAATAGCTGTCGTCGAAATTGAGGGCGGTGACGACGGCTTCCTGCAGGGGGGCGGCGGCACCCACGGTGAGGAAGTCGTGGACCTTCTTGATGCGCTCGGTAATCTGGGCCGGGGCGATGGTGTAACCCAGACGCCAGCCGGTGATGGAGTACGTCTTGGACAGCGAACTGCAGCTGATGGTGCGCTCGAACATGCCGGGCAGCGTGGCCATATAGACGTGCTCGTGGGGCGCGTAGACGATGTGCTCGTACACCTCGTCGGTGATGCAGTAGGCGTCGTACTTTTTGCAGAGATCCGCAATAAAGGTGAGCTCATCGCGCGTAAAGACCTTACCGCAGGGATTGGAAGGGTTGCACAGGACGATGGCCTTGGGGTCGTTGTCGCGGAAGGCCGCCTCGAGTGTCTCGCGGTCAAAGTCGAATGTGGGCGGGTTGAGCGGCACGTAGATGGGCTCGGCACCCGAAAGGATTGTGTCGGCGCCGTAGTTCTCGTAGAAGGGCGAGAAGATGACGACCTTGTCGCCGGGGTTGGTGACCGTCATCATGGCAGCCATCATGGCCTCGGTGGAGCCGCAAGTGACCACGATGTTCTGGTTGGGGTCGATCGGCATGCCCATAAAGTGCTCCTGTTTGGCGGCAAGCGCCTCGCGCATGGCCTGGGAGCCCCAGGTGATGGAGTACTGGTGGTAGAGCGGTTTGGGATCGGTAGCGATGGTGCCCAGGCTCTTGAGCAGCTGCGCTGGGGGATCAAAGTCGGGGAAGCCCTGCGAGAGGTTGACGGCGCCGTACATATCGGAGATGCGCGTCATGCGGCGGATGACCGAATCGGTAAACGTTGCCGTGCGATTGGAGAGTTCTTTCATGCTTGTCCTTTCGAACATCGGGGTGGGGCAAGTTTACTCCTATGGAACCGGTGGGATTTGCTCGAAATGGATCCGAAAAACTCTTTTCAAAATTCTTGAAAATTGGGGCTTGCGTCGCGTGGCGTTCCTTGCAATAATAGTCGAGCGCGAAGCGCACAGGACACGGTGGGTGTAGCTCAGTTGGCTAGAGCGACGGGTTGTGGTCCCGTAGGTCGAGGGTTCGAGTCCCTTTACCCACCCCAGTTCTTGCTTCGTGTTGATATCGGGTCGTTAGCTCAGTTGGTAGAGCAGGGGACTCTTAATCCCAAGGTCCAGGGTTCGACCCCCTGACGGCCCACCACACGATATCTCCTCTAAAGTCCGCTACTACGGACTTTAGCTTTGGGTCGTTAGCTCAGTTGGTAGAGCAGGGGACTCTTAATCCCAAGGTCCAGGGTTCGACCCCCTGACGGCCCACCAAAGCATGTTAAAGCGACTGGCTTCGGCTAGTCGCTTTTTTTGTTGACCTCGCATGGGGTCGAACCCGAAAGGGCGCGGAGCTGAGGAAATGCGTAAACATTTACCAGCGCAGCGCGCAAGGCGCGAAGCGCCGCAGCGGCCGCCTGCGCAGCAGGCCGACCCCCTGACGGCCCACCAAAGCATGTTAAGACGGTCAGCGAAAGTTGGCCGTCTTTTTTGTTGACCTCGCATGGGGTCGAACCCGAAAGGGCACAGACGCTTTACAAGTCGAGCCTGCCCTGGGGGTCGGTGAATCCGTCTGTGCCCCCTTGAGTTTTTTCTCGTCTGCTTTCACGCGACGTTCGAGCTTCTTTGTATCCTCGGCAGGCGGTAGATTCTCGGGGACAATTCCACGGTCGATGAGGCTGCCACGTACGCTTGTGTTATTCTCGACGTGCTCTTGCTTGATCTGGTCCAGACCGTACAGGTCGTGTTCCTCGGCGTTGAAGGCCGTCACCGAGTTCGTAAGGTCCTTTGCTTTGATGAGGACATCGGCTAATCTGTCCGCCAATGCCGCGCTCTTGGGTACGACGAGCTGCTGCTTCATTTCCACCGTGCTTCTGCCGCCGAATAACGCTTCATCGCCCTTCGACTTGATGATCGCGAATCCTTTGGAGTCCATGCCGCGTTTGAACGCAATACCCGAGAGTTGTTTCTCTGAATCGGATAGCGAGTGGCGCGCCTGCAAGCGCTGAATCTCTGCGAAGCGCTGTTCTATGAGCTCTTGGCGGCGCGTCTGCACGGCAAAGTATGCCTGGGCGAGCGCGATCTCTGGCTTGTTTGAATCTCCGTTCTGTCCGATTAAATAGCATGCATAGCGAGTAAGTTTGTAGTCTTTAACCGCGCGAGCGGCGACACCGGCTGTTACCATTTTCGTGGTATCACGAAAATGGGAATCAACTGGAGTTTTGTTTGTTTCGCACGGGACTTTCGCCCTCTTAACAACTTCGGCGAAGTTCTCTCATCGAGTGTACCCCATGGGTTCCATTAAATCGCGTGCGAGCCAATACTCAACGCCGTCTTCCACATTGGCGAAGCTATCAAGTTTGACACGCCACTTCTCGATATCACGACTGTCCACATCTCCTCCCCGCTGGTCTATTGTCTGTGCGGGCTTTGCCTGCTCTGTATTCAGAATAAGGATACGCTGCCTTTCGGACACGAATGGACCCCGTGCCACCTCGAGCTCACGGGGCCCATAGATGTCGATTAGTTGTGTTCTGCTTTAGATGAGTGTCCAGTTTAGTCCGCTCGATAGTGCGATCCGAGGCTTTCGGTCCGTTTGCGCATGGCTTTGACCATTTCCTGTGCTAGTTGAATCTGCGATTGCAGGCGGGCGAGGGCTGCGATTTCGCTGTCCTGGGCTTTCTGCGTGCTCAAGGTCGTTGCCTCCGTCTTCAAGCCCTCAAGCTCGTGTAGTGCCTTGGATAGGCCCCCTTCGGTGCGGTTGATCATGCAGTAGGTGCTCATCGTGTGCTTAAGGCCGCGGGTCAGGCGCTCGGCGTCTGTTGTGGCAATGCCATGCTGGGGGAGGGCGACATCCGCCTTTGGGGCCACCTCAGGTGCATTCTGTGCTGCTTGGGCTGCCGAGGCGCCCGCGATGCGCCCAAACACGATGCCGTTGGCGCTTGACAGGCCACCAATGCGATCGGCCCCGTGCATGCCGCCTGTCGCCTCGCCGCAGGCATAGAGGCCCTCAACGCCCGTGTATGCGGTCTTGTCGATTTTGATGCCGCCATTGGCGGCGTGGGCATACATCGCCACACGCATCTCGTCGGTCGGCGCGATGCCGTGCTCGTCTTGTAGCCAGGTGGCAAAGGTCTGCACAAACTCGGGGACGTCCTCGCGGGGGAAATCGTAGTGGAGCGCCAGACCTTCAGCACCCGCTTGATCGATGGCAAGATCGATGGCGCGGGAGGCCAAGCGCGAGGTGAAGGGACCATATCCGGAGCGTTGCTCAAGTAGATCGTCCAGCTTGTCGTCGGCGATATCGACCGGCTGGTCTATATGTACGTAGCGCCAGGTCTTTTCGTTAAAGACAAGGTTGCGCTTGGGCTCGATGAAGCCCGGCATCATCTGCATGAACTCTATATTAGTGAGCGTTGCGCCGTGTGCCAGCGCGATGGCCTGCGAGGAGCTGAGCACGTCGGCGGAAGTGAGGCTTCGCTCGAACAGGCCACCCGTGCCGCCCGCAGCGATGATGGTGGCCTTGGCTGCCATAGGTACGAGATGCTTGTTTGTGCGGTCGTAGAGTACGGCGCCGATAATCTTTCCGGTTGTGTCCTCAACAAGGTCGATAAGCTCGTGGCGGGGGAGCAGGTGAATGCCGAGAGACTTGATCTGGGCCGCACACGCGTCCTCAAGGGGCTTGCGGGTGAGGCCGCGCCAATTGCGTGTCTTATGGTCAAAGCAGGGGATAAATTGCTTTTGCTGGGCGCTCTCGGCGCTTTGCGGGCGTTGGAGCTCAACACCTAGATCCTGCTCGAGCCATTGGATGGCCTGGGGAATACCGTGGACAAACGTCTGGACGAGCGTAGGGTCGGCGACACCGCCGCCCACGGTCTGGATGGTGTCGATGAGGTCCTGTTCGTCGTCTTCGTCGATGGGGCCAATAAGGCCAAGGCCCCAGGTGCCCGGGAAGAAGCTCGATCCGCTCATGGTCTTGCCGGCGCTTGCGACGGCAACGGTCGCGCCCGCGCGTGCCGCTTCTATGGCGGCACAAAGGCCCGCAATGCCAGATCCTATTACCAGTACATCAGTCGATTCCATCGGATTCCTTTCTCGTCCGGCGCATTTTCGCATGGGTGATCGGCAATGAGGCCGAAAAGACTCGGTAAATCGGTAAAGGGCAAATATGGCAGATGGGCGTTATGGACGCTCTGACGCTCCATCTCATCACATCTCGTATTTCGTCCCAACTGATATATCGGCATTAGCAACCCTGTGGCAGTGCAAACAAAAAGAGCCGCTACCCGGGTGGATAGCGGCTCCGAAGCTCAACTATATGAGCATCGCGCGGGCGCGATTAGGCCTTGAGGGCCTCCTCGACGGCGACAGCGCAGGCGACGGTGGCACCGACCATGGGGTTGTTGCCCATGCCGATGAGACCCATCATGTCGACGTGCGCAGGCACGGAGGAAGAACCGGCGAACTGGGCGTCGGAGTGCATACGGCCCATGGTGTCGGTCATGCCGTAAGAGGCAGGGCCGGCGCCCATGTTGTCCGGGTGCAGGGTACGGCCAGTGCCGCCACCAGAAGCGACGGAGAAGTACTTCTTGCCAGCCTCGATGCGCTCCTTCTTGTAGGTGCCAGCGACGGGGTGCTGGAAGCGCGTGGGGTTGGTGGAGTTACCGGTGATCGAGATGTCGACGTTCTCGTGCCACATGATGGCAACGCCCTCACGGACGTCGTCGGAGCCGTAGCAGTTAACGGCAGCACGGGGACCATCGGAGTAGGGGATGGTCTCGACGACCTTGAGCTCGCCCGTGTAGTAGTCGAACTGGGTCTTCACGTAGGTGAAGCCGTTGATGCGGGCGATGATCTGGGCGGCGTCCTTGCCCAGACCGTTAAGGATAACGCGCAGCGGCTTCTTACGAGCCTTGTTGGCGTTCAGAGCCAGGCCGATAGCGCCCTCAGCGGCAGCGAAGGACTCGTGGCCGGCCAGGAAGGCGAAGCACTCGGTGTCGTCGGAGAGCAGCATAGCGCCCAGGTTGCCGTGGCCCAGACCGACCTTGCGGTCCTCGGCGACGGAGCCGGGAACGGTGAAGGCCTGGATGCCCTCGCCGATGATGGCGGCAGCCTCAGAAGCGTTCTTGGCGCCACGCTTGACAGCGAGAGCGCAGCCGAGGGTGTAGGCCCACTCGGCGTTCTGGAAGGCGATGGACTGGGTGTTGTTGACGATCTCACGCGGGTTGAAGCCCTTGTCGGTGCAGATCTGCAGAGCTTCCTCGAGGGAGGCGATGCCGTTGTCGGCGAGGCACTTGTTGATCTTGTCAGCGCGGCGCTCGTAACCTTCGAACGTAACAGTCATAGTTATTTCCCTCCCTTTCTACTCGTGAACCGGGAACACGCTGGCGACGGAGTGAGTCTCCTCGTCGGTGCGCGGGTCGATGTACTTGGCAGCGTTCTCCCACTGACCATAGTGGCCCATGGCGCCAGCGATGGCCTCCTCGGGGGTCTTGCCGGCCTTGACGGCGTCGGTGAACTTGCCGAGGTTCAGGAACTCGAACGCGATAATCTCGTTCTTGTCGTTGAGAGCCATGCGGGTGACGTAGCCCTGAGCGAGCTCGAGGTAACGAGCGCCCTTGGCCTTGGTGCCGAACATGGTGCCGACCTGAGAGCGAAGGCCCTTGCCGAGGTCGTCGAGGGAGGCGCCCACGGGCAGGCCGCCCTCGGAGAACGCGGTCTGGCTGCGGCCGTAAACGATCTGCAGGAAGATCTCGCGCATAGCAACGTTGATGGCGTCGCAGACGAGGTCGGTGTTGAGGGCCTCGAGGATGGTCTTGCCGGGAAGGATCTCGGAAGCCATGGCAGCAGAGTGGGTCATGCCCGAGCAGCCGATGGTCTCAACGAGGGCCTCCTCGATGATGCCGTCCTTGACGTTCAGCGTGAGCTTGCAGGCGCCCTGCTGAGGTGCGCACCAACCCACACCGTGCGTAAGACCGGAGATGTCGGAAATCTCCTTAGCCTGGACCCACTTGCCCTCCTCGGGGATGGGTGCGGGGCCGTGGTATGCACCCTTGGCAACGGGGCACATGTTCTCCACTTCCTGTGAGTACTGCATGCCTCTCCTCTCTATCGTGTTGGCGTCCCGTCTGGAGGTCGTGGCTGGTGATTGCCGGGCGACCCTTCGAAAGGGACATGACATGCAGCCCCTATAATACCGCGAAATGCACGGAATATTCGGCGAACGGCGCAGTTTTCGTAACGAGAAGCGCGGAACTTTTAATTGAAACGATTTAACAAGCTTGGTTGCGGTTATGCGATACGTTATAGGGGGTCAGCTTTGGTCAAGTATTTGGTTAGTTCTTGCCCCTGTTGCGGTGTCTAGCCTGTGGTTATGATGCCACTCGCCGTCGGTTTGCCGCCTTTTACCGTCGACGGGTGCCATTTTGCGTGAATGTTTTGATGGCACGTTTCAATCGTGATGTATTGGATGGTAAGCAGGTCCCGGCGAAGGGAGCGCCATGCAGCGCGTTTGGAAAACGATAACCGGTTTTTACCATGTCTGTGCCCGCGGTATGGGTAGTCAGCTGATCTTTGAGAGCGACGAGGACCGGTGGGAGTTTTTGGAGCTGATGCGCGACTGCTGCCGCGATGCCCAGGTAACGATTGTGGCGTGGTGCCTCATGGGCGACCATGTTGATCTGGTACTTTTGGATTATGAGGACAACATGAGTGCAGCCATGCAACGCCTGCTGTTGACGTATGCTCGTCGGTTCAATAAGCGTACCGGGCGTTCGGGCTGCCTGTTCCGGGAACGTTTTGAGCGCTGTTCGCTCGATACCGACCGGCATGTGATGGAGGCTGTTCGCTCCGTTCACGCCGATCCGCAGGATGCGGGCATCAACCTAATTGAGCGGTATCCCTGGAGCAGCTTCGCGGAGCATCTGCGCGTTTACGACGGTGACGAGGCAGATGCTACGAGGGGATTTTCCGATCCTTCTTGCGTGCTTGAGCTTTTTGGTTCTGCCAAAGCCTTTATTGCCTATTCGCTTTCGACGCCCGACGGCGGCGATCCGGCGATGCGCGATTTGGTAGAGATGGAGTTGGAGCGGCGCGCCTTTGCCGACGAGTTGGCGAAGGGATGCGGGGTTGCGCTCCGGGGGGTTAAGGCGGCGCCGCCGGCGCAGCGCAATATCGTTATTCTTGGCTTGCACGATGCTGGTTTTACGGTGCGCCAGATTGAGCGGTATACGGGGATAAGCAAAAGTACCGCTTCTCGTATTGTGCGCGCCCGTGCTCGAACGGCGGTGCGGACTGATGACAGCCTGGGATAGGGCTGTCTGCCCACTGGGACCATCATTCTAAATGCTTGGACGTTAACTACACTTCTAAAAATGCATAGAATGATTGCCGTCTTGCATAAAACAATAGCTCAGTCCGGTTTTGCCTGTGCCTACCCCCGTCCACGCCGTGCAAAAAGCGGAGTTTTCAGCATCGTAGTGCTGTCGGAACTGCTATAACCTTGCAACTTGCGGGCCCCGAGACAATTATTTGTCTGCCAATACGCCCCGAAGCACGCGTTTGCGTCCCCGTAGACCGTAATGCCTGTTCTAAAACGCAATATATACGCGCCCGAAGGCGCTAATTTATGCTCGTGATTTGTATGCACATAGCTTGGCGTGCTGAAAACTCGCAAAAATGCACGCCGCACCCTATGGGACCCGTCTGCGGCAGGCAGGAGGCGAGCCGGAGCCTAGTAGGACGGTGCCTGGCGCTTTGCTCGGCGTGCCCCGTGGCCCTGTGGCAAGCCTTTGGTACTGTGAAAAACGCTTGTGCTTGCGGTTGGCCGTGCGATAAATGACAGATTGGGCGCCGGAAGCGTGGCTGCACGTGCGCTCGTTATGAAAAAGCCGAGCCGCCCGTATCGGGCGGCTCGGCAATCAAAAACCTTGGATTCGGGGCATCCGTTACTGGTTAGCCTGACCCTCGAGCATGCCGTCGAGAGTTCGCCAGGCGAGCTCGGCGCATTTGACGCGGGCGGGCATGTGTGAGATGTCCTGGAGCTGAGCGGCCTCGTCTAGGTCTTCCAAGTCTTCCTCGGAGAGCTCCTCGCCACGGATCATGGCGAGGAAAAGCCCTGCCAGACGACGAGCCTCCTCGACCGTTTCGCCCGTGATGAGGTCGGCCATGATGTCGGCGCTGGCCTGGCTGATGGCGCAGCCGTGCCCGGTAAAGGAAGCCTCCTCGATCACATCGTTCTCGACACGCAGCTGCAGGGTGAGTTCGTCACCGCAGCTGGGGTTGATGCCGTCGTGCTCGTGCGTGGGGGCATCCATCTCGTACTTGTAGTCGGGGTGCGAGTTGTGCTCCATAAACGTGGTGGAGGTGTACAGATTACCCATTGAACGTGCTCCAAACGTGATGCAGGCCTGCGATGAACTTATCGATATCGGCCTTGTCGTTGTAGAAGGCCACGCTGGCGCGGCAGCAGGCAAGGTTCTCGACGCCCAGCCAGGTGAGCAGCGGCTGCGCGCAGTGGTGACCGGCACGGATGCAGACGCCGTCCATGTCCATGATGCTCGCGACGTCGTGAGGGTGGATGCCCTTGACGTTAAAGCTCACGACTCCGTGGTGGTTGTCCCAATAGATGGAGCCGATGATCTGGACAAAGTCGAGCTGCATGAGCTCGCCCATCAGGTAGTGGACGAGTGCCTGCTCGCGGGCCTGGATGTTTTCGTAGCCCACCGTATTGACCAGGTAATCGAGCGCCGCACCCGTGGCGAAGATGCCGGCGGCGTCCTGCGTACCGGCCTCGAACTTCTCGGGGACGGGCGCCCAGACGGCGTCCTGCTCGGTGACCGAATCGATCATCTCGCCACCGGTAAGCATGGGCGGCATGGCGTTGAGCAGATCCATCTTGCCCCACAGCACGCCGATGCCCATAGGGCCCATGGCCTTGTGCGCGCTAAAGGCAAAGAAGTCGGCTCCCAGATCGGCCACATCGACCGGCATGTGCGGCAGCGACTGCGCGCCGTCGACGACCAGATAGCCGCCGTACTTGTGCACGAGCTTGCCGAGATTCTTGACCGGGTTCTCGACGCCCAGCACGTTAGAGACCTGACCCACGGCCAAGATTTTGGTCTTGGGGCCCACCTTGGATAGAACCTCCTCGGTCGTGAGCTGACCGGTCTTGGTGGGGTAGAGGTAGACGAGCTTGGCGCCGGTCTCTCGGCAGACCTGCTGCCACGGGATTAGGTTGGAGTGGTGCTCCATGATGGTGATGACGACCTCGTCGCCGGGTTCGAGCACCGTGGGCGCAAAGCTCTTGGCGACCAGGTTGAGCGACTCGCTCGTGTTGCGGGTGAAGACGATCTCATTAGCCTGGGAGGCGCCGATGAGGTCGGCGATCTGCTGACGCACCTTCGCGATGGCCTCGGTGGCCTCGACGGACAGCGAGTACAGGCCGCGCAGGGGGTTGGCGTTCATGCGCTGGTAGAAGTCACGCTCGGCGTCGAGCACGCAGGCGGGGCGCTGCGCGGTGGCGGCGCTATCGAGGAAGGCGATCTCGGGGTGCTGCTGGAACAGCGGGAACTGCGCCTTGTAGGGGTTGGTCTCGATGTCGACGGTAGGCCAGCCGCGCGAGGCCTCATCGCTGGCGTCGAACTCCATGGGCTCGGGGGCAGTACAGGTATCGCATTTAACGTGCTCGGTGTCGATCATGCGAGCTCCTCCTCAAAGTTATCGATCAGGTTGTTGCCCAAGCGGACGACGGCGGCGTGGATGCGCTCGTCGGTCGCGGAAAGTGCGGCGTCCTCCAGCTTGGCACGGATGAACAGGTCCTCGGCGGCATTTTGGTCAAGGCCGCGGCAGGCGAGGTAGAACAGCTGCTCGTCACGGACGTGGCCGATGGTGGCGCCGTGGTTGCCGGCGACGTCGTCCTCGTCGCAGAGGATGACGGGAACGGTCTTGTTGTCGACGCCCTTGTTGGCCAAGAGCACCGTCTCGCGCTCGGTGCCGACAGCACCCTTGCAGCCGTGCACGAGGTCGATGGTGCCGCGGTAGACCTTCTTGGACGTGCCGGTCAGCACGCCGTTGGCATCGATCTCGCACTCGGTCTTGCGGCCGCGGTGGCGCAGCTCGTAGTTAAAGTCGCGCACTTGTTCGCGAGCACCCAGGTAATCGGTGTCAATCGTCACCTTGGCGGTATCGCCCAGCAGGTCGCCGGCAAGGCCGGTGGCGCTGGCACCGGCACCCAGTACGGTGTGCTGCACGTTGACGCGCGCGCCCTCGTCCAGGAACAGGCCGGTGTCGTCGAGCGCGATCCAGCTGTCGTCGAGCGTCTGCGTGCAGGTCACGTTGACGATTGCGTACTCGTGAGCACACACCCGCAGCACGGAGCCCACGACGCCTTCGCCGGCAACGGGGGAGTCCAGAGCGATCTGCAGGTCGAGCGTTGCCTGCGGGCGGGCGACGACATCGATGGCGGCGATGGCAGCGGCGGCGTCGACGCCGCTCACGCGCACGGTAACCGTGGCACGGCCGTAGGCGGGCACGTCGATGACGATGCGCTTGGTGGCATGGTCGGCCAGATAGGTGTAGGCGGCCTCGCCCATGCCGGTCTCGAAGGCCTCGGCGGGGGAGAGCTCCTCCTCGAGCGTGATAGCGCCGGCCTGGTAGACGGAAGTGGCAGGCACGTCGAGCTCGGTCTCGGGCGTGATGCGGGCGCGGTCGGCGGCGTCGCCGGGGGCAGAGGCGCGGCGCTCGGGGAAGCGCTCGGCCATGGCGTCCATGGCGGCGTCGAAGGCGTCGGCCGCGCCATGGATCTGCTCGTCCAGGCCCTCGACCTCAACGGCCTCGGCGGGAGCGGCGGCAAGTTCGTCCGAAAGCTCGAGCTTGGTTTGGTTCATCTTGAGCCAACCCCAAGTGGCAGCCGGCATCGCGTTGACCTGCTCGAGCGTGGTGGCAGCGGTGTTGGTGGTCTGTTTCATTATCCGATCGCTCCTTCCATCTCGAGCTTGATCAGGTTGTTCATCTCGACGGCGTACTCCAGCGGCAGCTCCTTGGAGACCGGGTTGGCAAAGCCGTTGACGATCATGGTGCGGGCCTCTTCCTCCGAGATGCCGCGGCTCATCAGGTAGAACACCTTGTCGTCGCCGATGCGGCCGATGGTGGCCTCGTGGCCGATATCGACGTTTTTGGCGCGGATGTCCATGGCGGGGATGGTGTCGGAGCGGCTTTGGTCGTCGAGCATGAGCGACTGGCAGCTCACGGTTGCCTTGGAACCCTCGGCCTTAGGCGTGGCCACGATGGAGCTGCGGAAGGTCTGGATGCCGCCGCTCTTGGAGATGCCCTTGGTCTCGACGGTCGCCGAGGTCTCGGGCGCGTTGAGTACGACTTTGCAGCCGGTATCGAGGTTCTGGCCGGCGCCGGCAAAGGTGATGCCGGTAAAGCTCGAGCGGGCGCGGCGGCCGTTGAGCACGCTCATGGGGTAGAGGTAGCCCACGTGGCTGCCGAAGGAGCCGCTGATCCACTCGATGTCGCCGTCCTCGTCCACGCGCGCACGCTTGGTGTTGAGGTTATACATGTTCTTGGACCAGTTCTCGATGGTCGAATAGCGCAGGTGTGCGCGCTTGCCTACAAAGAGCTCCACAGCGCCGGCGTGGAGGTTGGCCACGTTGTACTTGGGTGCGGAGCAGCCCTCGATAAAGTGCAGGTCGGCGTCGTCCTCGACGATGATGAGCGTGTGCTCAAACTGGCCGGCGCCCTTGGCGTTGAGGCGGAAGTAGCTCTGCAGCGGAAAATCGAGCTTGGTGCCCTTGGGCACGTAGACAAACGAGCCGCCCGACCATACGGCGCCGTGCAGGGCCGCAAACTTGTGGTCGGTGGGCGGGATGAGCGTCATAAACTTCTCGTGGATGAGCGGCTCCCACCGCGGGTCGTGCAGGGCCTCCTCGATGCCGGAGTAGACGATGCCCATCTTGGACGCCGTGTCCTGCATGTTGTGGTAGACGAGCTCGGAGTCGTACTGCGCGCCGACGCCCGCCAGGTAGCTGCGCTCGGCCTCGGGGATACCCAGGCGCTCAAAGGTGTTCTTGATGTCGTCGGGCACCGACTCCCAGTCGTGCTTTTGGTCGGTGTTGGGTTTGACGTAGGTGACGATGTCGTCCATGTCCAGGCCCTCGATGGAGGGGCCCCACGTTGGGTCGGGAAAACGGTTGAAGATCTCGAGGGACTTGAGGCGCAGGTCGAGCATCCACTGCGGCTCGTCCTTTTTGGCGCTGATCTCGCGCACGATGTCGGGCGTGATGCCGGCGTCGAGACGCTCGAATCCCTCCTCGCCATAGGTAAAGTCGTAGAGGCTGCGGTCGATGTCCGCGACCTCGGTGCGGTTCTTGGTCATTGCGTCGCCCCTTTACGCCTGCTGCTCGGCAGCGGCTGCCTCGGCCTGGGCGCGCTGCTCGGCGGCCTCGCGCTCGAAGGTCTCAAAGCCGTTCTTGTCGATCCAGGGGATCAGCGGGGCGTCGTCCTCGCGCACGATGTGGCCCTTGACCATAACGTGGACGCGGTCGACATCCAGGTGCTCCAGGATGCGCGTGTTGTGCGTGATGATGAGCATGGAACCGTTGCAGCTCTTGCGGTAGGCGTCCATGCCGTGGCTGACGGTGGACAGGGCGTCGACGTCCAGGCCGGAGTCGGTCTCGTCCAGGATGGCGAGTTTGGGCTGCAGCAGCAGAAGCTGGAGCATCTCGACCTTCTTTTTCTCGCCGCCCGAGAAGCCTACGCCCAGCTCGCGGTTGAGGTAGGCGGTATCCATGTTGAGCTCGGCCGCGAGCTCCTTGACGCGACGGCGGAATTCCTTGCCCTTCATCTCCAGGCCGGGGCGGCCGGCGATGCTGGCGCGCAAAAAGCTCGACAGCGGCACGCCCGGGATCTCGACCGGAGCCTGGAAGCTCAGGAACAGGCCGGCGCGCGAACGCTTGTCAGCGGTGAGCTCGGTGATGTCCTGGCCGTCAAAGACGATGCGGCCGTTCTGCACGGTGTAGACGGGATCGCCCATGACCAGGTGGCCGAGGGTGGACTTGCCGGCGCCGTTGGGCCCCATCAGCACATGGGTCTCGCCGGCGGCGACGTTGAGGTTGACGTTGTGGAGGATGGTCTTCTCGTCCACGGAGGCGGTCAGACCTTCGATGGAAAGCAGCGGATTTGCGCTCATGCTGTCCCTCTCTGTTTATGGTGTACTCATAGGTGTACTAAACCCTAGGAATCTTCTCGGAATAAAGTTACTATGGGTTCGGCGTTAGTCAAGGGAAAACCCGACTAATCCACTCGACTTTTCAGATGTGGGACATAATAGTCGGGATCGTCTGTCCCACACGCTTGGCACCTGGGGCAAACTCTGCTGATGATTTTTTCTCAAGCGCACCGGGAGGGTAGGTATGCTCATTTCTTCTAAGGGCCGCTATGCCCTCCGTTTGATGATTTATATCGCGGCGCTCGGTGACGCCGAGGGCAAAATCGCCCTGCGCGAGATTGCCGACCGTGAGCATATTTCGCAAAAGTATTTGGAGCAGCTGGTCCGTCCGCTTATGAAGGCGGGCCTGCTCAAGAGTGTGCGCGGTAAAGGCGGCGGCTACATGATGGCCGTGGACCCGGCCGAGGTGCGAGCCGGCGATATATTGCGTGCTGTCGAGGGCAGCACGGCGCCCGTCGCATGCGATGGCATCGATAACAACTGCACTCGCAGCGATCTGTGCTCTACTGTGAAGTTCTGGCGCGGTCTGGACGACGTGATTGAAAAGTACGTCGACGGCGTGACGTTAGCCGACTTGGCGGCCGTGCCCGAGATTAACTTCGATATCAAGCTGTAACTCGAGCGCAATTCCTCAAGATTTCGCGGAGGGCGTTACCGTTTGTCGAGTTGCTGTTGTACGACATCGGTCTTGCTGCGATACTTAAATCTATCTTTGCAAACTGCACTTTAACTACACCAATGCAAGGAGGATCTTATGCAGCCCAAGCATTCTGCGATTGTTGCCGGATTGACGCTGGCTCTTTCGTTTGGCGCCGTTGCCGCGCCCGCGCCCGCTGCTGCGGATGAGCCCACGCCGGGCGTTGCCTCGGATGCCACCGATATCGATAAGGGTCTTTATACCCAGCAGTCTTTCTCGGGCGTGCTGAGGTCGGTCCAAGGCGTCTCGTTTGTCAATGTGACCAGCGAGATGAAGTACTTTACCAAGTATGAGAGCCACGGCAACTATAACCAGGGCTTTTCGTACGGCGATGGTTACAACGCGCTCGGTTACTACCAGTTTGACCGACGCTGGTCGCTCGTCCCGTTTATGAAGCAGGTCTATAACTACAATCCTGCCAAGTACGGCATGCTTAAGTCTGCAATTGACCGCGGAGGCGATATCTCCAACGCAAGCAACCCCATGCATTCGAACGGTCAGCTGACGGAGCTGGGCCGCATTGCACAGGAGGCCTTCCAGGGCGCCTATAACGCCGATCCGGCTGAGTTCTCGGCGCTGCAAGATTCATATGCATACAACTCCTATTACGCGGTGACCGAGGCCTGGCTCAAGAGCGCGCTTGGTATTGATATCTCTGGCCGCGCCGATTGCGTCAAGGGTATGGTGTGGAGCATCACCAACATGTGCGGCACCTATGGCTGCCAGGACTTTTTCCGCTGGGCAAATCTTACAAACGATATGACCGACCGTGAATTTGTGACGGCGCTTTCCAGCAGCGTGGTCAATAACGTTGCCCGTAAGTACTCGAGCCAGCCGCAATATCACGAGGGCTGGAAGAACCGTTACAAGAACGAGCTTAAGGATTGCCTGGTCTATATTACCGAGGACGAGGCCGCGGCGACGCCGCCGGTCGAGCCTGAACCCGAGCCTGAGCCCAAGCCCGTGACTCCAGCGCCTAGCCAGGCGCCCGCCGCTCCCGTTGCTCCCTCTGGGCCTAGTGCCGATACCAATGGTGCTGACGAGGATACCGTCGATGCTCCTTCGAACGATGCCGGAGCAAGCGACGGAAATGGCGATGTCGCATCGGGCGGCAGCGCGGGGTCTGCCTCGCCTTCGAATTCCGCAGATGCTGCGGCAGGGTCTGGTTCTTCCGCCAGTGGATCGACTGCCGGTTCGAGCGACTCGTCGACGAATGACAAACCCTCTGCGAGCGAACAGCTTGGCTCCATGTTTGGCTCCTCGCTGATGTCTGGCATCAACAGCAGCTCGTCTTCCAAGAAGGATGGCTCCGACCAGGGCGCTACGGAAAAGACCGAGGATGCTAAGGGCGATTCGAAGGACGAGGGTTCTAAGGAGTCCGATTCCGACAGGGGCACGGAAGTCGACGGTGCGGAATCGAAGGATCCCCGCCTTGGTAAGGATGGCAAGCACGCGGACGACAATGGGTCCAAGGGCCTGGTTGATGATGGCGCCGACCAGAACCAGGGTAAGACCAAGGTTGTGACTTCCTCAGCCACGACGACTGAGTCCTCTAAGGGCAGCATGCCCAAGACGGGTGACTTGATTTTGATGGCGAGCCTTGCCAGCGCGAGCTTGGCCACATTGGGCGCTACGTCTATTGTGAGCGGTAAGCATAAACTTGATCAGCAAAACAAAGACGCTGCGGAGAAAGACGCCCAAAAGTAGGCTCTCAGCGAGCGTTTTGCCTTAGCGATTCAAATAGGGGCCCGGTGCTATCGCACCGGGCCCCTATTTGTTACGAATCGTTTTGTTATGCCCCCCTTATGGAGTCATTTCTACCGTTACCCGAATCATTTGTTGAACAATAAAATTGTTATCAAGATGGTCGCTAAAATGGCATCGTTATTCTAAAAGGGGAGATAAAACGGTGTCTGAACAGGCAATGTATGATATTGATAACACCTTTGACGTGAAGTTGCTCAATCCCGGCGGAAATGCCGTTCTGCCGATTGATATTCATGATTTTGCCGACGCCGCCGATCATTGTGTTTTAGTTGATAAGACCATGTTTATTGCCGATATCTTAGATTGCGAATCGACTGTGGCGCTCTGTTGTCGGCCTCATGGTTTTGGCAAGAGCATGAACCTCTCCATGCTCAAATGTTATCTGGAGCGTCCTGTGCCCGGCTCGTCGAGCGTGAATCTGTTCATCGGTAGCCAAATATGGGACGCAGAAGATGGCATCTATCGTGATGAGTATGCACGCTATCCGGTCATTGCTTTGGATTTTTCTACTTCCTCCTATCGAGGCGCCGATGCCGAGGCCGCCATGCGCGATGTCGTCGCTCGTGAGTGCGCTCGTCTGTTGCCGCTGCTGGACGTTCCCGATTTAGCGCGCGGCGACGTGCGCCATATCGAGCGCGTAGCGCGCGGTGTTGCCGGTTCTGATGAAATCGATTCGGCTCTTGGCGTGTTAATCGAGCTCCTCCGTATGGCATGTAATGAACAGGTTGTGCTGCTGGTTGATGGGTATGACGCGGCGTTTACGAATCATATGCAGGCGAAGGGCGCCTATGGCTCGTGCTTTGTCGAGTTGCTTGACCGCCTGCTCTTTGAGGGCATTGTCTCCTCGGTCGATTCTTTGCGGCTGGTTTGCTTGATGGGGGAGCGACCCGGCCCCGCACAGGCGGCATTTGCGCATCGCAACTGCCCGTATTGTTTAGCTTCGCCCTTGTCGAGCTGGTGCGATCGCCGCTTTGGTTTTTCGGATGCCGAAAACAGGGCGCTGCTAGATTACACTGGCCAGAGCGACAGACTGGCTTGCGCGCGCGAATGGTTCGAAGGCTACCGGTTTGGCGGGTTCTATTGTTCGAACCCGGCTCGTGTGGTTGAGTTCTTGGCTCGGGGCTGCCTGCCGCCAACGCGCTTTGATGTATGTTGCTATGCCGATTGTCTGAACGAGACTGTGGGCGCCTGGGATTTAAGATGGCTTGCGGCAATGTATGATTTGCTTGATCCGTATGGCTGTGTTGAGGCGCCGCTGTGCATAGACGCCGTGAAGCCTGATGCCGGGACATCGGAAGGTATTTGGACCGATTTGTATTTGAGTGGACTCCTGACGACAGATGCGACCGATCACCAGACGGACGGCAGTCTGCCCCGCGCCCTGCGCCTTCCCAATAACGAGCTCCGGCATGCGCTGCGTCTTGTGATTATCGAATGGTTCGAGTGCGCTGCCGAGAGTGCCGAGACTATCGATGATTTCCAAGAGGGTCTTTGCCGCGGAGACGAGCGTGCAGTTAGGCGAGCTTTGGACGCAATTATTAATGACTTGGGCGTCGATGGAGACGAGTCGGATTTGCTGCTGGCTTTTCGTTTGGCACTGCAGGGTCTTTGTTTTGGGTTGCCTGGGTATGCCGACCCCGTTACAAAACGAGCGCACGGTTCGGAGCTTGGGGGTTTCCAGGTGTTTCCGACCGCTAATGCCTTTGATGCGGCGGATACACTAGGCATATTGGATAGCCGCCCGCTGATCTCGGTCAGCATGCTGTACGACCCCGATGTCGATACGTTGGGCCTAGAGCTTCTTTCGGTACAGGCATTGCTCAATATCGAACGGAGTGGTCTCGACGACATTCGCGTGCCACGTCCTGCTGTGGGCCGCATGCGCTGGGGGTTTGGCTTTGATGGGCAACGAGTTGCCGTCGCGTGTCAGAAGTTATAGGAGGGCCGGCTTTACTCGGTTTCCTTCATGGGCGGCATGGGCGTCCAGTTGGGGTCGCGTACGATCTTGCGGGCATCCTTCATGCCACGGCGCAGCGCCGGAATGCCGGTCTTAAAGCACTTGTCGACGGCGGCAAGGCGGATGAACTCCTTGCAGAAGGTCGCCACATTGCCCAAACGGAACAAAATGGGGTGGTAATCACCGTAGATCTGCATGTAGCGGGCCAAATAGCCGCGGTTGCGCATGATGTAGTAGCGATTGGTGTCACTGGTGGAATTGAGCTGACGCTTACCGGCGATATCCCAGTTGGAGACGGCGCGGGCGCGCCTGAGCACCACATCGGCGACTACGACGGCAGGGAAGTGTTGGCTGGCGACATAGCCATAGCAGGCGTCATCGCCGTAGATAAAGAAACGAGCGTCGGGCAGGCCTATCTTGTCGACAACGCGGCGTGAGAACAGGCCTCCCTCAAAGCACAACTGGTTCATGGCGCGGTAGCCCTCGGGGCCCAGGTCCCACTTAGCGATGGGGTTGGGGATACCAAGCGAAAGGATGAGCTGGTACTGCCAAAAGAAGGCGCCGCCGTCAAAGTCCAGGCGCGAACCCTGGATGACGTCGTAGCGGTCGGTCCACTTGGCCAGGCGTTCGATGCCCTCCGGGATGACGAGCACGTCGTCGTCCATGACCCAAAACCACTGGGCGCCCAGATCGTAGGCGCACTTGGTTCCGGCGGAGAAGCCGCCCGCACCGCCGCCGTTTTCGAGCTGCGGGGCGTAGATGACGCGGTCGGTGCCGCCCTGCGCGTCGGGCTGATCGGCGTCGATGCCCCACAGGTTGGCGAGGCGCTCGTTGAATGCGGCACACATGGCTTCGGTCTCGCGCGAATTCTCGTTGTCGACGATCACGATGCGCCACGGCGCGGCCGTGAGCTCGGTCATAGAGTCGAACAGGTTGGTCAGAAGCTCCTGGCGTTTATAGGTGACGACGACGATGGCGAGCTTGTCGATGGGGGCGGGGAGGGTGGAAGTCATGGGGAAGATATCCTTTCACGCGCGGCGGGCGAGCGCTGCGCGGAAGCTATCGAATACGTCCGTTGGACGGCACCTATTGTAAAGGGTCGCTGCGCCATGTTGGCAAGGTTTGAATAAAACGCAGGAACCTGATATGTGCGCGACGAGCGGCGTGGGGCTGCTTTGCCCGTAAGAGGCTCCATAGATTATATAAACGACCGCGGGCGGGACGACCCTTTGATACCATTAACGGCAGGTATTTCCTAAGGAGCACATTTGTCTACTAATTCTTCTGGCAGTCCCGTCCTGTCGCTGCTTATTCCCATTTACAACGTTGAGCGCTACCTGCGCGAGTGCCTCGATTCCGCCGTGGCGCAGACGCTCAAGGATATTGAGATCATCTGCATTAACGACGGATCGACCGACAACTCGCCGGCGATAATCCGCGAGTATATGCAGCGCGATACGCGTGTGAAGATGATTGATAAGGCCAACAGTGGCTACGGCGACTCGATGAACCGCGGGCTCGATATGGCGCGCGGCAAGTACGTGGGCATTCTAGAGTCCGATGACTTTATGACGCCCGATGCGCTGGAGAAACTTGTGACAGCGGCCGAACGCTTTGACGCCGACTTTGCGAAGGCAAATTTTGATTTCTACTGGTCTAAGCCCGAGGAGCGCCGTTCGCTGCACGAGATGTTTAAGCCCAAGGACTGCGGCAAGCCGGTACACCCGAGCGACACGACGCGGTTCTTTAAGCAGAAGCCGTCGATTTGGTCGGCCGCGTACCGCCGCGATTTTCTTGAGCTCAACGGCATCAAGTTCCTGCCGACTCCGGGGGCATCCTTTCAGGACACGTCGTTTGCCTTTAAGGTGATCGCGTGCGCCGACAAGGCTGTTTACCTGCATGATGCCGTGCTGTCGTATCGCCAGGACAACGAGAATTCCTCGGTTAATTCTTCAGCCAAGGTCTTTTGCGTCAATACCGAGTATGCCGAGATCGAGCGTTGGATCCGAGAGGATTATGCTCGCGACCACGCAAGTGATGACGTCGCCCGCATGCTCAAGTTCAATCAGCTCATTAAGTACGATTCGTACATGTGGAACTACGTGCGCCTGGCGCCCAAATTCTATAAGGAGTTCCTGGTTCAGATGGCCAAGGAATTTCAGGCGGCCTTGGACGCGGGGGATTTTTCGCTTGACGATCTCAAGCCGTGGAAGCGCGCGAATCTTGCTGCCATCCTCAAAGATCCTGAGGGCTGGGTTGACGAGCATCCGAGTTTTGCGACGGATGGTGCCTTGGGGCGTGCCAAGTACTACGCATCGGTCGGAGGCCCAGGCGTGGTCGCCGCCTTCCTCATCGAATCGCTGAGGGGGTAGGTCGACATGGGAGGGGCTTCGATTCCCAAAGCGACTATTGTCGTTCCCGTATACAACTCGGCGCGCTCGATTCGGCGATGCCTCGACTCGCTGTTGGCACAGTCCGAGCGCTCGATTCAGGTTGTCTGCGTCAACGACGGTTCGACTGATGATTCGTTGAACGTTTTGCGCCAGATTGCGCAGGCCGACGACCGCGTGCTTGTGATTGACCAGGAAAACGCGGGCGTCTCGTGCGCTCGTAATGCCGGTATCGATGCCGCCGAGGGCGAGGTCATCTTCTTTGTGGACGCCGACGATTACATCGACGCCCAAACGGTGGAGCGCGTGCTGCAGGCCATGGAGTCGTCGGATGCCGAGGTCGCCGTATTCGGTGGTGTCTGCGAGCCGTCCGACGCCGCACCCAAACGCGTCCAGCAACTCATGGGTCCCAAAGCTAGTACCTTCGGCGCTCGTGATCCCCAGCTGCTGTTCCATGCGAATGCGCAGCCGTATGCGTGCCGTGCGGCTTTTTCGCGCGAGCTGCTCAATCGCGAAGGCATTCGCTTTGCTCCCGGCTTGGCCTTGGGCGAGGACGTCGTCTTCCAATTTGCGGCCTATGCGCTTGCCCGCAAGACCGTTGTCATGCCGGACAGGTTCTACCACTACGTGATGGAGAGCGAATCGGCGACGCACGAGTTCAACAGCGCCGAGGCTCGTGCCAAAAAGCTTGACGCCCACATGCGGATGCTCGAGGAGGTCTTGGAGGACTGGGCGGCCTACGGTCTTTTGGACTTGTGCCCCGGCGAGCTGATAACTTGGTTTTTGGACCTCATTGTGTTCGACCTGGCACGCTTGGATGCCGATGACTTCCATCGCGTGGCGGCTCGCGTCAACATGGACCTCACGACGTTTTTGGGAACGGAGTGGGCGGATATGCCTGCTAAGGACGCCGTTTGCCGTGTTGCCCACAAGCTCGTTGCGACGACCTCGGGCGTTTCGATGGCAGATGCCACGCTGTTCTATCTTTCGACCCGCGGTCTTAAGGCCTGCCTGGAACGCTTTATCTAATTCTGGGCGCTGCCGCCCGCCGCAACTCGGCTGCTAAAATAACCCTGTTACACGCTATTCAACAGGAGGTTCTCTTGCAGAACTCTGATACCCCTAAAGTTTCGCTGCTTGTTCCCATCTGCAACGTTGAGCGCTACCTGCGCGAGTGCCTCGATTCAGCCATTGCGCAGACGCTCAAGGACATCGAGATTATTTGCATCAACGACGGTTCTACCGATAGTTCGCCAGATATCATCCGCGAGTACATGGAGCGCGACCCCCGTGTAAAGATGATCGATAAAGCCAACAGCGGCTACGGAGACTCGATGAACCGCGGCCTGGACATGGCGCGTGGCGAGTACGTGGGCATTTTGGAGTCCGACGACTTTATGTTTGAGGATTCGCTCCAAAAGCTGGTCGCCAAGGCCGATGCTGAGCATGCCGATGTCGTTAAGGGCGACTTTTACTTGTACTGGTCTGCGCCCAGCGAGCGCCGTGAGCTGTTTGGGATCATCGACGAGTATATGACGGGCGCCGCGTATCGCCCCGCCGATCGTCCGGGTATCTTCTACCGCAAGCCTTCCATTTGGTCTGCTATCTATCGACGCGAGTTCCTCAACGACAATCAGATTCGGTTTCTTCCCACGCCGGGCGCCTCGTATCAGGACGCAGGCTTTAACTTTAAGGTTTGGGCATGCTCCGAGCGTGCTGCGTTTATTGCGGATCCCATTTTGTGCTATCGCCAGGATAACGAGAAGAGTTCTGTTAACTCGCCTAACAAGGTATTTTGCGTGTGCGACGAATATGCCGAGATGCAACGTTTTTTGGACGAGCGTCCCGAGCTTAAGGCTCGGCTCCAGGGTATTTTAATGCGCATGAAGGTCGATACGTACCGTTGGAATGATGAGCGCCTGGTCGATGAGTTGCGCGAGCAGTTTTGGGAGAAGGCGTCTCCGGAGCTCAAGGCCGATTGGGATGCCGGTCGCTTTGACCTGTCGCTCTTCGATCCGCGCGGCGAGACCGATTTGCGACTGATGATCAAGTCGCCCCGTGCTTATATCGATTCGCGCTTTGATTTTAAGAAGCCGGGCAAGCTCAATACGTTTAAGCATTATTTTAAGATTGGCGGTCTGCCGCTGGTTTGGCGTGTACTGACGTATCAGCGTACCTACGGTGATAACCCGCATCCCGATGACGTGCCGACGGCACAGTAGGAGCGCGTGATTATGGTTACCCCTAAGATTTCCGTTGTCGTTCCCATCTACAAGGTGGAGGATTGTCTGGCATGGTGCCTGGACTCCCTGCTCGCGCAGGATATGCCCGATTGGGAAGGTGTGCTGGTTAACGATGGCTCGCCGGATGGGTCGCGCGATATCGCCGCTGTCTATTGCGAAAAGGATACGCGCTTTACGCTGGTTGATAAACCCAACGGTGGTTTGTCGAGCGCCCGAAATGCGGGTATCGCTGCGTCCACGGCGCCTATCGTCGCGTTCTTAGATTCTGACGACCGCTTTACGCCCAATGCATGCCGTGTAATCGTCGATGCCTTTGAGCGTGAGGATTGCGACGTTTTGACCTTTGGCGCAAACCCGTATCCGTTGGAGGCGGGGTATCCGTGGCTTAACTATGTACTGAGTCCACGCGACGTGTCGTTTGTGGGCTATAGCTCCGACCTGCTGTTTAAGGAAGCGTCTCGCCCCTTTGCATGGCGCACCGCTTGCAAGCGCGCTTTTTTGCTGGGCAACGGGATCGTGTTCGACGAAACCGTTAAGTATGGCGAGGATCAGGTCTTTGATTTTGCCGTGTACGGTCGCTCGCGCAAGACCGCGCTTATTTCGAACAAGCTGTACGATTATCGCGTGGCACGCAAAGGCTCGCTCATGGACACCATGCGCTATGACGACGAGACACGTCTGCTGGAGCACGTGAAGATTTACTCCGCGGTGCTGGCTGACTGGCAACGCGACGGTCTCGATGCCCAGCATGCCGATGACCTGGCGTACTTTCTATGCGATCTGGTGCTGTACGATGCGCTCAGGCTGTTGGGTACGGACTGCGGCAAGGTGTTTGCTGCCGTTGCCACGGCGCTTGCCGGTTCCGCCGTGGGCAGCGATGCTGCGCTCGCACAATGCGCTCCTTCTGTTGCTGCTATGGTGCGTGCGGCGCTTACCAGCAAGGCCCCCAATGCCCGTGAGTGCAAAAAGCTCATGTTCGATTACGACGTCTTGAGGTTTGGGCGCCTAGGCGCGTGCAAGCGCATGGCTGCGAACGCTCTGGGAAAGCGAGAAGTGTAGATGAGTATCAAGCGTTTGGCGCTTTGCCGCAGTCAGGGTCGTCTATTTGTCCTGCTTCGTTTTGCCGGTCAGGATGTCGCGGGGATTATTGAGCAGGAGGGTTCCCAGGCCTTTGCTCACGCGACGACCAATGGCGCTTGCGTGCCGTCTTTGACACTGCCGGTCGATCATGGCCGCGTGCTTGCGCTTTGCCCCTCCGTTGCCGATTATGAGCGCGAGCTCCTCGTCTTGGTGCTTCCGTTTATGGATGGCTCTACAATTGATGTCTCATTTGCGCCCGGCGGCAAAAGGCTGGGCTCCATTCGCCTTGATAGTTGTATTGCCAAGCTGGAATCTAAGATTAACTACAAAGCAAAGTCTGCGATGTGCGCGCTCGTTCGCGATGCGCAGCGTGGCGAGTGCTGCGGTCGCTACGAGATTGATGCCGTTCGTTATTTACCGGCAGATGAGGGCGCCGTCTGGCGCTATGAGGTAAAGTGGGCGGGAGACCCCCAGTGCGCTCCTGAGCTCCAGATTTTCGATACGCACATTAATGCGATTGATGCCACCGTGCATGTGTTTGAGTCGCAGGTCGATGTTCTCCAGCAAAACGGTTGTCGCGTCAATAAAACGTATCTGAGCGTGGAGATGCCCGAGGATATACGAGATTTTGTCGCGATTGCGGTTGATCTCACGGGCCTAATCCAGAGCGGATTTTGCGCCATGGATGGTCGTCTGTACAACGGCATGGTCGACGATAGCTGGAACCGCATGAAGGACGCGCGTGCAGACGACGCAGCTTATCGACGTTGGTTTGAGCAGCATCGCGCGAAGCCGGGCGACCTGGCGTGCCAGCGCGTTGTCGCGGCGGCATTCGCCTACCGACCGCTCGTGAGCATTGTGGTGCCGTGCTACAAGACCGATCGGGTTTACCTGAGTGAGCTGCTGGACTCTGTGCTATCCCAGAGCTATGGCAACTGGGAATTGCTGCTTATGGACGCCTCGCCCGAATGGGATGCGGTGGCCAAGCTTGCGGCCGACGCCAATGACGAGCGGGTTCATCGTATTGAGCTGCCTGGCAACGGCGGCATTGTGCTCAACACTAACGCCGGCATTCAACAAGCGTCGGGCGACTACATCGCGTTCTTGGACCATGACGACATTCTGGAGCCGGATGCGTTGTTCCACTATGTTGCCGCGCTGAACAAGGCTGCCGAGGGGGAGCGTCCGCAGGTCCTGTTTTGTGACGAGGACATGTTTCAGAAAACGGGGGAGTGGGGTCAGCCGGTCTTTAAGACGCGGCTCAACGTCGACCTGCTCTATAGCCATAACTGCGTGACGCATTTTCTGATGGTGGAGAAGGCGCTTATCGATCGCATTGGCATGTCGCCGGAAGACGTCGCGGGCGCCCAGGATTATGATCTGACGCTTCGCAGTCTCGCGGCGGGCGCGCGCTTTGAGCATATTGCTCATGTGTTGTATCACTGGCGCGTGCACCCCGGTTCTACCGCCGATGGTTCTGCAGATAGCAAGCCGTATGCCATCGAGGCCGGACGCCTTGCGCTGCAGCGTCACTTTGACGCGCTGGGCATTCACGGAACAGTCCAGGAGACCGAGACGCCGTTTGTCTATCGCATGCGCTATGCGCTACCAGAGCCTGCGCCGCTGGTGAGTATTGTGATTCCCACCAAGGACCACGTTGAGACGCTCGACGCCTGTGTGATGTCGATCGCCCAGAAGGCCACGTATGCCAACTACGAGATCGTCTTGGTGGAGAACAACAGCGAAGCCCCGGAGACGTTTGCGTATTACGAAACCCTGCCAGAGCGCGTGGCTGCAGCATCCGAAGGTAAAGGTAGCGCACGTGTTGTGTACTGGCCGGGCGAGTTCAATTACTCCCAGATCATCAACTTTGGCGTTGGGCATGCCAAGGGCGATTACCTGCTGCTGCTCAACAACGACACCGAGGTCATAAGCCCGGACTTTATCGAAGAGATGATGGGTTATCTGCAGCGTCCCGATGCGGGCGTGGTGGGCGCCAAGCTCTATTTTGCCGATCATCTGGTGCAGCACGCTGGCATTTTGGTTGGCGTGCGTGGCGCACTTGCCCATGCCAACCAGGACTTCTCGGCAAAGCGCGAGGGCTATCTTGCCCGTGCCGTGCGCCCGGGCAACTTTAGCGCTGTAACGGGAGCCTGCCAGATGGTGCGACGCGATGTATTTGAGCGGGTCGGCGGCTACAACGAGGAATTCGCCGTCGGCTTTAACGATGCAGATTTTTGCCTGCGCGTGTGGGAGGCGGGCTACCGCACCATCTTTACGCCTTATGCCGAGCTGTACCACTACGAGTTCACCTCGCGCGGCAGGGAGGAGGCCAACGAGGAAAAGCTGCGCCGCTGGAAGCGCGAGCAGGCCCTGTTCACGCAGCGCTGGCCTGAGTTCTTCTTGACGGGCGATCCGTGGTTGGGGCCGAATTTATCCGCTGAGAGCGAGTATTTCTCGTATTAAGGCAATGGTTTTTAGGAGGTCCTTAACTTTCTTTCGCTATGAGCTTGGAAGAAAGCAGGGTTGGACTACTTATTTAAGACAAATTACGAAAGGTCGATACTTTCGCGATAAGTTTATACACGCTTATATAACTCGATATTATCCGATATAAGTAGATATCGCACTTGCCTTTGCCGGCTTACCGGCCGGCGTTATGGATCTTATTAACGGCAAGGCGCTTACGTTCTTGCGTCGTGCCCTCCCCGAAGATCTGGCGCCTATCAACCAGGTGGAGGTAGCGCTCTCTATGGGCGATAGCTTTGTCGCGACTGGTTTGACCATAGAGGACGATCTTCTGTCGAGAGCCGCTAAGGCCACTAAGGGCTATGCCTATCTGGTGCAACTGGTCGGTTATTCCATTTGGCAGCGCGCCAACTTGCATCGTGCTAAAAGTGCCATTGTGAGCGAGCGCGACGTCACCGAAGGCATTGCGCTGGCAGAGGCTCGTTTTCACGATGTTGTTCACGGGCCCGCGATTTCTGGACTGGGGCTTAACGATATCAAATACCTTTTGGCGATGTGCGAGGATAAGCAACAGTCCAAATCAGCCGAGATTGCTAGGCGCATGGGAAAAAAGACCAATGAGATCAGCTCTATTAGGGCTAAGCTGCTACAAAGAGAGGTTATTCAGGCTCCGCAGAGGGGCTACGTGCAGTTTGCCGTGCCGGACCTAGATACCTATCTGCGAGAGAATGCCGCGGAGATTCTCGAGCGGTTCTAAATCAAGGCATGAATAGCCGCCGGTTAACTGTCTTTGTCGACTTGGCTCGATCGAGTCCCCCAATCTAGTAGACTTTAAACCGTTGCTAGATTAGGTGGATTTTCCATGAAACGCTCCATGAAACGAGTTTACGGGGCCGGCTGCGTGCTCGCGCTCGCGGCCGCCCTGGCCCCGTGCGGGCCCGCGGCCTACGCCGCACCCGCCGCCGCGGG